>NZ_JAGMUE010000111.1:11914-168383 GCF_019049165.1 Streptomyces sp. AC627_RSS907 | reverse complement strand
GTGCGGGCGGCGCGGGCTCGCCGTACGGCAGCCCACCCCCGCCCGGCACCGGCCAGCCGCCACCGTACGGCGGAAGCCACCCCCCGCCCCCCGGCGGCGGAGGGGGGCCCTACGGCGGTGGCGGAGGGGGCCCTTACGACGGCGGCGGCGGGGGAGGGGGCCCATACGACGGCGGCGGTGGTGGGCCCTACGACGGCGGCGGCGGGCCCTACGACGGTGATCCGTACGGCGGCGGTTCCTTCCCCACCGATCCGCTCGCCGGCATGCCCCCGCTCGCCGACAGCGGTCGGCGCACGCTCGCGCGGATCATCGACATGATCCTCGTGGGCATCGTGGTCTGGCTGCTCAGCTGGGCGTTCAACGTCCAGGAGTACGACGTGGACGGCGACCAGGTCGAGGCGGGCAAGTCCTTCGGGCAGTCCCTGATCGCCGCCGTGCTCTACATCACCTACGACACCTACATGACCACCAGCAGGGGCCAGACCCTCGGCAAGAAGTGGCTCGGCCTCCGGGTGGCCAACCTGCACGACGGCGCCACGCCCTCGGTGCAGACGTCGCTGATCCGCGCCCTGGTGCTGTGGCTCCCGTTCGCGTTCTGCTGCGCCTGCGTCTGGACGATCATCACGGGTGGCTGGAGCTTCTTCGACCGTCCCTACAAGCAGGGCCTGCACGACAAGGCGGCCAAGACGGTGGTGGTCAGCACCCGTTGACGGGCCGGGAAGCCCACCGGAACGTCAGGCGGCCCGCCCGCGTGCCGGCTCGCCCGATCCCGCGGCGACCGGCGCCGCCGGCACCGGCTCCTGGGCCGCGGCGGCGGGCGTGCGGTCCGGCACGGCGGCCACCGTGCGCGCCCTGGGCAGCGGGACCGTCATGGCGACCAGCAGCCCGAGGGCGAGCGCCGCGACGGCGACGACAGCGACTCCGGGGCCCGAACTCGTCTGCGACAGCAGCAGCATGGCGAGCGTCGAGAAGATCACGGTGCACGAACCGTAGGCGAACTGTGCGGCAGTCGGACGGGGCATGGCCATCGTGTCCTCGGAAGGCAATCTGGGGTGAGACGTGCTCTCGGCCTGGCATTCCACCGGTTTCCGGGCGTTCTGCCGAGCGACTCTAACGGGCTGTGTGCCCGAGCGGAACCGGCGGTAAGCGTGACCTGACCGACAGGGCCGATGCACGGGGGGCGCACGGATTCATGACGTCCGGGAAGTGGACGGCCGCACGCGCCCGTCGGAGGCCTCGTCGACGGTGGCGGCGAACAGGGCACAGCCCCTTCCGGCGTCCGTAAAGCGAACGCCCGCTCCGCATAGTGCACTTGTTCTGCTCAAGTCAAGGTCTGTCTTTTCTGAAGAACCTCTAGTCAAATGTCGTCACTTGACTACACGCGTTGATCACGTGTGCGCGGACTCTGCCATGTCCTTGTCCCCCCTTCCGCGCGCGTGAACGCGGGGGAGGAACTCAAGTGACCAGCAGATCCTGGACGTTCAGAACGGCGGCGACGACCGTCGCGCTCGCCGCGGCCACCGCCACGCTCTCCGCGGCCGGTGTGGCGCAGGCGGACTCGCCCGCCCGGCCGGAAGCCGTGGACCGCCACGACCCGCACCCGGAGAAGGGCTCGCACTCCCACGACCTCGAGGGCCCGCTGAGCAAGACGCAGGAGGCCCAGCGCGAGGAGGCTCTGAACCAGGTCATATCCGGCAAGGCCTCGGTGAAGAACAAGGACGGCTCCAAGGTCGTCCAGCTCAAGAGCAAGAAGGGCGACAGCAAGTACGTCGAGCTGGGCCGGGAGAAGACCGACAAGATCTTCACCATCCTGGTCGAGTTCGGCGACAAGGTCGACAGCCGCTTCGGCGGCGAGGCGGGCCCGCTGCACAACCGGATAGCCAAGCCCGACCGCAGGACGGACAACTCCACGGCCTGGAAGGCCGACTACGACCAGCAGCACTTCCAGGACCTGTACTTCGGCTCCGGCAAGGGCGTCGACTCGGTCAAGACGTACTACGAGAAGCAGTCCTCCGGCCGCTACTCGGTCGAGGGCGAGGTCTCCGACTGGGTCAAGGTCCCCTACAACGAGGCCCGCTACGGCAACAACGCCTGCGGCGACACCAACTGCCCGAGCGTGTGGAACGTCGTCAGCGACGGCCTGAACGCCTGGGTCGCCCAGCAGAAGGCGGCCGGCCGCACCGACGCCCAGATCAAGGCCGACGTGGCCCGCTTCGACGAGTGGGACCGCTACGACTTCGACGGCGACGGCGACTTCAACGAGTCCGACGGCTACATCGACCACTTCCAGATCGTGCACGCCGGCGAGGACGAGTCCGCGGGTGGCGGCGCCCAGGGCACCGACGCCATCTGGGCCCACCGCTGGTACGCCTTCGGCACCGACGCCGGCGCCACCGGCCCGGGCGACAACAAGCTCGGCGGCGCGCAGATCGGTACCACCGGCGTCTGGGTCGGCGACTACACCATCCAGCCGGAGAACGGCGGACTCGGCGTCTACGCCCACGAGTACGGCCACGACCTCGGTCTGCCGGACCACTACGACACGGCCGGCGGCGACAACTCCACCGGCTTCTGGACGCTGATGTCCTCCGGCTCCTGGCTCGGCACCGGTCGCAACGAGATCGGCGACCTGCCCGGCGACATGACCGCCTGGGACAAGCTCCAGCTCGGCTGGCTGAACTACGACACCGCCAAGGCCGGCGTGAACTCCTGGCACAAGCTGGGCGTCGCCGAGTACAACACCAAGCACAAGCAGGGCCTGGTCGTCCAGCTGCCGAAGAAGGCGGTCACCACCGAGATCGTCGCCCCGGCCGAGGGCAAGACCCAGTGGTGGAGCGGCAGCGGTGACAACCTCAAGAACACGCTGAGCCGTTCGGTCGACCTGACCGGCGCGTCGAAGGCCGAGCTGACCTTCGACGGCTGGTACGACATCGAGGCCAACTACGACTACCTCTACACCGAGGTCTCCACCGACGGCGGCGCCAACTGGACCGCCGTCGACGGCACGGTGGACGGTCAGCCGATCCCGCGTGACGCCGCCGACAAGCCGGCCCTGCACGGCACGCTCGACGGCCACAAGAAGTTCACGTACTCCCTGGACGCCTACGCGGGCAAGAAGGTCGACGTCCGCTTCCGCTACCAGACCGACGGCGGCGTGGCCCAGAAGGGCTTCACGGCCGACGCGGTCTCGGTCACCGCGGACGGCGAGGCGCTGTTCACCGACAACGCCGAGAGCGCGGACGCCGCCTGGACGGCCACCGGCTTCTCCCGCGTCGGCGCCTCCTTCACCAAGGACTACGCGCAGTACTACATCGCCGAGAACCGGCAGTACGTGTCGTACGACAAGACGCTGAAGACCGGCCCGTACAACTTCGGCTTCACGACGCGCCCGAACTGGGTGGAGCACTACGCGTACCAGAACGGCCTGCTGATCTGGAAGTGGGACACCTCCCAGGCGGACAACAACACCAGCCGGCACCCGGGCACCGGTCTGCTGCTGCCGGTCGACTCGCACCCGACCGCGATGAAGTGGAAGGACGGCACCCTGCTGCGCAACCGCGTCCAGGCGTACGACTCGCCGTTCAGCCTCTACCGCACGGACGCCATCACGCTGCACAAGGGGGACGTGGCGACGTACTTCCCGGGCTCGAAGGGCGTCTCGGTCTTCAACGACCGCACCAGCGACTACTACGACGAGTCGAACCCGACCGGCGGCGTCAAGGTCACTGACACCAACACGAAGGTCGAGATCACCAAGGAGGCCAAGGACGGCTCGACGATCGAGCTCGAGGTGGGCCCCGCGGGCAGGTAAATAGCATCTGCCCAGGTCAGAGCATGATCGGCGGTGACCCCCTGGCGGGTCGCCGCCGATCCGTGTTTAGGTGCGTCCTGTGGTTCTCTTATTGACACCCGGTCCGGCGACCGGACCGGCACCGGCTGACACGGGGGTATGACCGCATGGCCGCAGGAGGCTTCTGCAAGCTGCCGAACGGCACCGTGGTGGTGGCACTGAACCTGCCCAGCCCCGCCGCCGACGGGCCGGGCGGTGTCCGGGTGCTCGTCCACGCCCACAACCGGGCGCGCGCCCTGACCAGGCTGCGCAACCTGGGCCTGCGGTCGGTCTACCTGCGGGGCAACGCCGCCCCGCCGAGCCCCGACGAGATCACGGCGGTCCTGCACCACCCGGACGGCCTGATATGGCGCACGGCGCCGGTGGCCGGTGTCGCGGGCGGCGGGGACCTGGTCCAGGAGCTGTGGCACCCGATCCGGGCGCTGCTGAGACGCCCGACGGCACAGACGTGACCGGTCGGCCGGCCTACTGCACGACCGGCTTCCCCGACAGCCGCACGCCCGCCCCGCGCAGCTCCTCCAGCGCCCGCTCGGTGGTCCGGGCGGCCACCCCGGCGGTCAGGTCGAGCAGCACGTGCGTACGGAAGCCCTCGCGGGCGGCGTCCAGGGCGGTGGCCCGTACGCAGTGGTCGGTGGCGATGCCCACGACGTCGACCTCGTCGATCCCCCGGTCCCGCAGCCAGTCGGCGAGCTTGGTGCCGTTCTCGTCGGTGCCCTCGAAGCCGCTGTAGGCGGCCGCGTACGCACCCTTGTCGAAGACGGCGTCTATGGCACCGGAGGCGACGGCGGGGGCGAAGTTCGGATGGAAGCCGACCCCTTCCGTGCCGGCGACGCAGTGCGCCGGCCAGGAGTGGACGTAGTCGGGGTTGTCGGCGAAGTGGCCGCCCGGTGCGACGTGGTGGTCGCGGGTGGCCACGACGTGGCGGTAGCCGGCGGGCGCCTGCCCGATCAGCTCGGTGATGGCGGCGGCCACGTCGGCACCGCCGGTCACCGCAAGGCTGCCTCCCTCGCAGAAGTCGTTCTGCACGTCGACGACGATCAAGGCGCGGCGCATGGTCGGTGTCCTTCGACTGGGGCGACTGGGGCGACTGTGGGGTCGGTGGGACTTGTGTGACTCATGGGACTTGTGGGACTGGCGGGGGCGGAGTGCGGGACGGCGGGCCGGGGCGGAACGGGCGAGGGCGGGTGGTCGAGCGGGTGCGGGGCCTGTCGGGCCGCACCAGCTTTAGTTACCCGAGCCTCCGTGCACGTACTCCGTCGGAATGACGGGTTCCCCCCGGGAGAGCTGGGTGGCGGACAGCGGCAGGTTGGCGCGGGCCGCCGCGTGCCGGTCCCGGGCGGCGTCCAGCGGCTCGCGGGCGACCACCTCGCCGCCCTTGACCAGCTCGACCAGGAGCTGCCGGTCGGCGAGGCCGGCGGGCACCGGTCCGGTGCCGACCACCTCGGCCTCGGCGTAGCCGGCCTCGTCCAGCCGCCTGGCGGCCCACTTGCGCCCGCCGATCGAGGTCTTGCCGCCGCTGGACTTCTTGGCCACCGGCACCAGCGGCGCGTCGGCGTCGCCGGACTCGGCGCGGGCGACGAGCTTGTAGACCATCGAGGCCGTCGGGTGCCCGGAGCCGGTCACGAGCTGGGTGCCGACGCCGTACGCGTCCACGGGCGCCGCCGCCAGCGAGGCGATGGCGTACTCGTCCAGGTCCGAGGTCACGACGATCTTCGTCTCCGTGGCGCCCAGCTCGTCGAGCTGCTGCCGCACCCGGTGCGCCACCAGCAGCAGGTCGCCGGAGTCGATGCGCACGGCGCCCAGCTCGGGACCGGCGACCTCCACGGCCGTGCGGACGGCCTCGGCGACGTCGTAGGTGTCCACCAGGAGCGTGGTGTCCGCGCCGAGGGCGTCCACCTGGGCCCGGAAGGCGTCGCGCTCGCTGTCGTGCAGCAGGGTGAAGGCGTGGGCGGAGGTGCCCACGGTGGGGATGTTGTAGCGGAAGCCGGCGGCCAGGTCGGAGGTGGTCGCGAAGCCGCCGACGTAGGCGGCGCGTGCGGCGGCCACCGCGGCCAGTTCGTGGGTGCGGCGGGCGCCCATCTCGATCAGCGGGCGCTCCCCGGCGGCGGAGGACATGCGGGAGGCCGCGGCGGCGATCGCCGAGTCGTGGTTGAGGATGGACAGGAGCACCGTCTCCAGCAGCACGCACTCGCCGAAGCTCCCCTCGACCCGCATGATCGGCGAGCCCGGGAAGTACACCTCGCCCTCGGGGTAGCCCCAGATGTCCCCGCTGAAACGGTACTGCGCGAGCCAGTCCAGGGTCTCCTCGTCGACGATGCCCCGCTCGCGCAGGAAGCGCAGGACGCCCGCGTCGAAGCGGAAGTTCTCCACCGCGTCCAGCACCCGGCCGGTGCCCGCCACGACGCCGTAGCGCCGCCCGTTCGGCAGCCGCCTGGTGAACACCTCGAAGACGCTCCGCCGCCCGGCCGTGCCCGCCTTCAGGGCGGCCCGCAGCATGGTCAGCTCGTACTGGTCCGTGAAGAGCGCCGTCGACGGGACGTCCACCGGCAGCCCAAGGTCCGCTACGCCCACCAAACTCTCCTAGCCGTGACTCGCCGGGTGCCCCCCGAGACGGCCGGGGGTCCGGGGGCCGTCCCCCGGTCTATGCGGCATGGCAAGAATCGTAACCCCATTTCGTCAGTCTGACGATTTCTGGTCCAGTGGCGTGCCCCACAGCCCCGTTTGTGCGGGTGCCCCCCTGTGGTGGCAGCATGGGCCATGTGACGGCAGCCGCACCCATGGAGATCGAGAAGACCGAGTCGGCGGAGGAGGTCTTCGCCGTACCCGAGCCCGACGTGCCCTGGCTGACGATCGTGCACAACGATCCCGTCAACCTGATGAGCTACGTGACGTACGTCTTCCAGTCCTACTTCGGATACTCGAAGGACAAGGCCACCAAGCTCATGCTCGACGTCCACCACAAGGGCCGGGCGGTCGTGTCCCGTGGCTCGCGCGAGGAGATGGAGCGGGATGTCCAGGCCATGCACGGCTACGGTCTGTGGGCCACCCTCCAGCAGGACCGGAAATGACCCACGCCCGCCCGCAGGACGGAAGTAGCTGAATCGCCTTCATGCCCGGACAATTCGAACCGATCCCCGGCGGCGGCGCGGCCGTCGCCCTCGACGACGTCGAGATCTCCATCATCCGGTCCCTGGCCGTCCAGCTCCTGGAGCTGATCGGACCCGGTCCCGCCGAGGACGCCTCCGACGACCCGCTCGCCGAACTCTTCGCCGAGGGGCCGAGCGAGCCGCCCTCCGACCCCGTGCTGCGCCGCCTGTTCCCGGACGCCTACGGCGACCCCCGGGGCACCCCGCAGCCCAGGGAGGCCGAGGAGCAGCGGGCGTACTCCGCGGAGTTCCGCCGCTACACCGAGAACGACCTGCGCGCCGGCAAGCGCGAGAACGCGCTCGCGGTGATCCGTGCCCTGGACGCCCTGGCGCCCGAGGCGGCGGGCGGGAGCGAGGCGGTGCTGAAGCTGTCGGCCCAGGAGTCCCGGCAGTGGCTGGGCGCCCTGAACGACCTGCGCCTGGCGATCGGCTCCCGGCTGGAGATCACCGACGAGGACGACACCGACCTGCTCTACCGGCTCCCGGACGAGGACCCGCGCAAGCCGATGGTGATGGCGTACCTGTGGCTCGGCGGACTCCAGGAGTCGCTCGTCGCGACCCTCGTGCCCTGAACGAGACGGCCGAGCCCGGAGCGGGGCGGGTCGGCCCCTTCTCCGCGTCCGCTCAGCGGAGCCTCACATCCGGATAACGATCCCATCAAAACGGCGCCCTTTTTTGCACCTCAGGGGCGCCTTTTGTCCGCTTCTGTCTGTGTGGCGCGTCACAGTCCGTCCCTGTGATCAGCGCTGCGGACGTGGTAAATCTTCACGACCGCCCGGCGAACACCACCCGAATGTTCGGCCGGGTGCGCCACCGAGCCGGCGGACCGCCGGCCAGGCACGAGCGGGACGTGAGGCCCGCTCAGCTCCATCATCCGGGGGGATCGAGAACCGGTCCGAGGCCGACGACAGGCCCGGATCGGCATGGAGAAAGGCGCACCACACATGACCTCTGCGCAGGTCGACACGGAGAAAGCCCCCGAAGAGGGCTACGAGCGCGGGCTGGGCAGCCGCCAGGTCCAGATGATCGCCATCGGCGGCGCCATCGGCGTCGGCCTCTTCCTGGGCGCCGGGGCCAACATCGCCAAGGCCGGTCCCAGCATCATCCTCATGTACGCCCTCGCAGGCGTGATCATCTTCTTCATCATGCGGGCGCTCGGCGAGCTCCTGCTCTACCGTCCGGTCTCGGGCTCCTTCGCCGAGTACTCCCGCGAGTTCCTCGGCCCCTTCTTCGGTTACTTCACCGGCTGGACCTACTGGCTGATGTGGGTGGTCACCGGCATGGCGGAGCTCACCGCCGCCGCCATCTACATCCACTACTGGTTCCCCGGCATCCCGCAGTGGGTCTCCGCCCTGGTCTTCCTGGTCGTGCTCTTCGCGGCCAACCTGATCTCGGTGAAGCTCTTCGGCGAGATCGAGTTCTGGTTCTCGATGGTCAAGGTCACCGCCATCATCGGCATGATCGTGATCGGCGTCGGTGTGCTCACCCTCGGCTTCAGCCAGGCCGGGGACACCGCCACCGTCTCCAACCTGTGGGAGTTCGACGGCTTCTTCCCCAACGGCATCGGCTCCTCCCTGATGACCCTCCAGGGCGTCATGTTCGCCTACCTCGCCGTCGAGCTGGTCGGCGTCACCGCCGGCGAGTCCGAGAACCCGGAGAAGACCCTCCCCAAGGCGATCAACACCCTGCCCTGGCGCATCGCCCTGTTCTACGTCGGCGCCCTCACCGTCATCCTGGCCGTGGTGAAGTGGACCGAGTTCGCCGAGGGCGTCAGCCCCTTCGTGAAGGCCTTCACGGTCATCGGCATCCCGGCCGGCGCCGGCATCGTCAACTTCGTCGTCCTCACCGCCGCCCTGTCCTCCTGCAACTCCGGCATGTACTCCACGGGCCGCATGCTGCGCACCCTCGCGGACAACGGCGAGGCCCCCGGGGTCTTCAGCCGGCTGTCGTCGACCAAGACCCCGGCGTTCGGCATCGGGGTCTCGGTCGTCTTCATGGGCATCGGCGTGATCCTGAACTACGTCGTCCCGGAGAAGGCCTTCGGCTACGTCACCTCCGTCGCCACCGCGGCCGGCATCTGGACCTGGCTGATGATCCTGGTCAGCCACGTCCTCTACCGCCGCAAGGTCGTCGCGGGCCGCCTGCCCGCCTCCTCCTTCCCGGCCCCGGGCGGCGCGGTGTGCTCCTACGTCGCCATCGCCTTCCTGCTCTTCGTCACCGGCCTGATCGCCTATGACGCCGACGCCCGCGTCTGTCTCTACGTGATGGCCGGCTGGGCCGTCGCGCTCGGCGTCGGCTGGGTGGTGCTCAAGAGGCGCAACCCCGAGGTCACCGAGCGGCGCGGCGAGCCGGAGTTCGAGAAGATCGGCTGATCCGCGGCGCCGCGGACGTCCGGCCGCACGGGGTGCTCGTGGCCCCCCGGACCCGGCCACCACTCAGGATGTCCGGCATGTGGGCCGGTCCGTACCACCCACCGGTACGGACCGGCCCTTCTGCTTATGCTGGCCGCATGCTGACCATCACCCAGGCCCTGTACGACCAGATCGTCGCCCACGCGCGCGAGGACCACCCCGACGAGGCGTGCGGCGTGGTGGCCGGCCCGGTGGGGGAGGGCCGCCCCGAGCGGTTCATCCCCATGCTCAACGCGGCCCGTTCGCCCACCTTCTACGAGTTCGACTCGCAGGACCTCCTGAAGCTCTACCGCGAGATGGACGACCGCGACGAGGAGCCGGTGGTCATCTACCACTCCCACACGGCCACCGAGGCCTACCCCTCCCGCACCGACATCAGCTACGCCAACGAGCCCGGCGCCCACTACGTCCTGGTGTCCACGGCGGACACCGACGGCGCCGGCGACTTCCAGTTCCGGTCGTTCCGGATCGTGGAGGGAGAGGTGACGGAGGAGGAGGTCAAGGTCGTGGAGGCGTACTGATCCCGGCCCGATCCCCGCCGGATCCCGAATGGCGGATGAAATCTGTCCGCACGGTGAGATCACACTCGGGAAGCCGGACCGGGAATCGATACGATGACCCCATGGTTCTTCTCGACGTGAGCGAAAAGGCGCCGGGCACGCTGCTCGTGGCGCGGCTGCACGTCGACCTGTGCAGGCTGAACAGCGCCATCTGTTGATCTTCCGCTGCCGCCGTACGGCCGTGAGCCGAGGCGGGCTGTAGCGTGCCGCCGCGCGCTCCCGAACCCACGACACCATCCGACAGGAGCCCTCAGCCATGGCCATCGAGGTCCGCATCCCGACCATCCTCCGCCAGTACACCGACGGTCAGAAGGCGGTGGAGGGCACCGGGGACACCCTCGCCGAACTCTTCGCCGACCTCGAGACCCGGCACGCGGGCATCCGGGCCCGCCTCGTCGACCAGGCGAACGGGGACCAGCTGCGCCGCTTCGTCAACGTCTACCTGAACGACGAGGACGTCCGCTTCCTGGACGGCATCGACACCAAGCTGACCGACGGCGACAGCATCACGATCCTGCCGGCCGTCGCCGGCGGTATGGCCTGACCGGCGATGCGTTACGACTCCCCGCTGGCCGCGGTGGGCAACACCCCGCTGGTGCGCCTGCCGCGGCTCTCGCCGTCCGACGACGTCCGCGTCTGGGCCAAGCTGGAGGACCGCAACCCGACCGGCTCCGTCAAGGACCGTCCCGCCCTGCACATGATCGAGCAGGCGGAGAAGGACGGCCGCCTCACGCCCGGCTGCACCATCCTCGAGCCCACCTCCGGCAACACCGGCATCTCGCTGGCGATGGCCGCCAGGCTCAAGGGCTACCGCATCGTCTGCGTGATGCCGGAGAACACCTCGCGGGAGCGCCGCGACCTGCTCGCCATGTGGGGTGCGGAGATCATCTCCTCCCCGGCCGCGGGCGGCTCCAACACGGCCGTACGGGTCGCCAAGGAACTCTCCGCCGAGCACCCGGACTGGGTGATGCTCTACCAGTACGGCAACCCGGACAACGCCGGCGCCCACTACGCGACGACCGGCCCGGAGATCCTCGCCGACCTCCCCTCGGTCACCCACTTCGTGGCCGGCCTCGGCACCACGGGCACCCTGATGGGCGTCGGCCGCTACCTGCGCGAGAACAAGCCCGACGTGAAGATCGTCGCCGCCGAACCGCGCTACGACGACCTGGTGTACGGCCTGCGCAACCTGGACGAGGGCTTCGTGCCCGAGCTCTACGACGCCTCCGTGCTCACCACCCGCTTCTCCGTGGGCTCCGCCGACGCGGTCACCCGCACCCGGGAGCTCCTCCAGCAGGAGGGCATCTTCGCGGGCGTCTCCACCGGTGCCGCCCTGCACGCCGCGATCGGCGTCGGCAGGAAGGCGGTGAAGGCCGGCGAGAGCGCCGACATCGTCTTCGTCGTCGCCGACGGCGGCTGGAAGTACCTCTCCACCGGCGTCTACACGGCGGCCACCACCGAAGAGGCCATCGAGACCCTCCAGGGCCAGCTCTGGGCCTGACGGGGCGGCACTACCGCGCGAGGTGACGGACCTGGTCCCACAGGGCCGGGTCCACCACCCCCACCCGGCGCCGGAAGTTCCCCACCGGAACCTCCCGCAGCTCGTCCGTCTCCAGGAAGCTCTTCCGCCCCCGGGCGTCCCCGACCGCGCCCGGCGGCAACGGGATCACCCCGGCCCGCTCGTCCCGGTACCGGCTGGTGATCTTCGCGACGAGGACGCGCCGCCCGCGCACCGCGATCACCAGACACGGCCGGTCCTTCGCACCCGCGGTGTCCTCGTACGGCACGTTCGCCCACCAGATCTCCGCGGGCCGCGGCCGGGCCGCCCGGCCCCGCGGCCCCGTGGGCCGGCCCGGCGGACGCCGGCTGCCACCGGGCCGCGGCGGGCGCCGCACCCGGCCCCGGCCGTCGGCGACCGCGACGATGACCGCGAGCACCACCACCGCCGCGAGAGCGAGCCACCAGGACGTGTCCATACCGACGACGGTACCGGCGCGCACTCCGCGCACGCGCCCCCACGGCGGGCCCGAGCGCCCCACTTCCAGCCGAACCGGTGACACCACAGGTGAGTTCGCCCACAACGGCCCCTGGCGGAGGAGCGACCAAAGGTTTCGCGCCTTACGCTCGACAAACCGCACGACCCCCGTCTCTCCACACGCGCCAGCGGAGGTTTCTGCTTCATGAAGCTCACCGTCGTCGGCTGCTCGGGGTCGTTCCCGTCCGCGGAATCGGCCTGCTCGAGCTACCTCGTAGAGGCCGACGGCTTCCGGCTGCTCCTCGACATGGGCAACGGTGCCCTCGGCGAGCTGCAGCGCCACTGCGGTCTCTACGACCTCGACGCGATCTTCCTCAGTCACCTGCACGCCGACCACTGCATCGACATGTGCGCCTACTTCGTGGCGCGCTACTACCGGCACGACGGCGGCCGCTGCGACCCCCTCCCGGTCTACGGACCCGAGGGCACCGAGCACCGGCTGACCACCGCCTACGCCGACACCCCCTCCGCCTCGTCCATGAGCGAGGTCTTCGACTTCCACACGGTCAAGCCGTCCACCTTCGAGGTCGGCCCCTTCACCGTGCACACCGAACGCGTCGCCCACCCCGTGGAGGCCTACGCCGTCCGCGTCGAGCACGACGGCAGGTCGCTGACCTACTCCGGCGACACGGGCGTCACCGCCACGCTGGACGAACTCGCCCGCGACACCGACCTGTTCCTGTGCGAGGCCGCCTTCACGCACGGCAAGGAGAACATCCCCGACCTGCACCTCAACGGCCGCGAGGCGGGCGAGAGCGCCGCCCGCGCCGGCGCCCGGCGCCTGGTCCTCACCCACATCCCCCCGTGGACCGACCCCCAGATCAACCTGGCCGACGCCCGGCGGGCCTACGACGGCCCGGTGCACCTGGCGGTGCCGGGGGCGACGTACGAGATCTAGGGCCCCGCGACGCCGGCGCGCCCCGAACGGCGGGCCGCGGACCGCACGCGGGTACGACGAAGGCCCCGGAACCATCGCGGTTCCGGGGCCTTCGTCATGCCGTACGGCGGGGACTCACGCCTTCGTGAGGTCCTCGACCTCCTCCTCGGGCTCGCGGCCCGGGGTCTTCAGGTCGAACTTGACGATCGCGAAGCGGAACGTCACGTAGTAGATCACCGCGAACACCAGGCCGATCGGGATGATCAGCCATGGCTTGGTGGCCAGGTTCCAGTTCAGCGCGTAGTCGATGAAGCCGGCCGAGAAGTTGAAGCCGTCGTGCACGCCCAGGCCCCACGTCACCGCCATCGAAGCCGCGGTGAGCACCGCGTGGATGACGTACAGGAGCGGCGCGATGAACATGAACGAGAACTCGATCGGCTCGGTCACACCGGTGACGAAGGAGGTCAGCGCGAGCGAGACCATCATGCCGAGGACGGCCTTGCGGCGCTCGGGACGGGCGGCGTGCGCCATGGCCAGGGCGGCGGCCGGCAGACCGAACATCATGATCGGGAAGAAGCCCGACTGGTACATGCCCGCGGACGGGTCGCCGTGCAGGAAGCGCGGGATGTCACCCTGCCAGACCTGGCCGGCGGCGTCGGTGAAGTCGCCGAGCTGGAACCAGGCCACGGTGTTCACGAACTGGTGCATGCCCACCGGGATCAGCGCGCGGTTGACGCCGCCGAAGAGGGCCGAGCCGCCGGCGCCGAGGCCGGTCATCCACTCGCCGAAGCTGGAGATGCCGTCGCCGATGGGCTCCCAGACCAGACCGAAGAAGACACCCACGACGATGCCGACGAACGCCATGATGATCGGCACCAGTCGGCGGCCGTTGAAGAAGCCGAGCCAGTCCACCAGCTTGGTGCGGTGGAACCGCTGCCACAGCACGGCGGCGAGCAGACCCATGATGATGCCGCCGAGCACACCGGGGTTGTTGTACGTCGCGGCGACGTCCGGACCGTCCTTGACCACCGCCTCGGTGACCGGGAAGGCCTCCAGCACCTTGCTGTAGACGAGGAAACCGACCACCGCGGCCAGCGCCGTCGAGCCGTCCGCCTTCTTGGCGAAGCCGATGGCGACACCTATGCAGAACAGGATCGGCAGCGAGCCGGTGAGGGCACCGCCGGCGTTGTTGAAGACGGCGGCGACCTTGTCCCAGCCGAGGCCGTCCTTGCCGAAGATGTCGTCCTGGCCGAGCCGGACCATGATGCCCGCCGCCGGCAGTACGGCGATCGGGAGCTGCAGGCTGCGGCCGACCTTCTGCAGGCCCTGGATAAGGCCCTGTCCCCGCTTCTTTGCGGGGGCCGCCGTTGCGGTGGCGGTGCTCATACGTCCTCCATCGGGTGATGGTCTACACCACTCAGTGGTGTAGACCTGTTGTAGCACGATGAAGGCTGCGTAAGGAACCCGTGATTGCGAGACGGAGGCGCTACGCGCCGTGCCCCTTCAACACCCCGCGCGCGCCCGCGCGAGGGCGTGCCGAAGGCCCCCGGACGACCGACGGTCCGGGGGCCTTCGCAAGACCACACCCCAAGGGTACGTGAGCGCTACACCTTGGTGACGTCCTCCACCTCCTCCTCGGGCTCCCGCCCCGGAGTCCGCAGATCGAACCTCGTGATCGCGAACCGGAAGACGACGTAGTACACCACCGCGAGACCCAGCCCGACCGGAATGATCAGCCACGGCCTCGTCGCCAGGTTCCAGTTGATCACGTAGTCGATCAGTCCCGCCGAGAAGCTGAACCCGTCCTTCACCCCCAGCCCCCACGTCACCGCCATCGACACACCCGTCAGCACCACGTGCACCGCGTACAGCAACGGCGCGACGAACAGGAACGAGTACTCCAGCGGCTCCGTGATCCCCGTGACGAACGACGTCAACGCCACCGACAGCATCAGACCGCCGACCTCCTCGCGCCGGTGCGGCTTCGCGCAGTGCGTGATCGCCAGCGCCGCCGCCGGCAGCGCGAACATCATGACCGGGAAGAAACCCGTCGTGAACTGGCCCGCGTCCGGATCGCCCGCCAGGAACATGTTGATGTCCCCGTGCACCACCGTGCCGTCCGGCTTCGTGTACGAACCGAACTGGAACCACATCGGCACGTTCAGGAACTGATGCAGACCGATCACCAGCAACGCCCGGTTCGCCAGCCCGAACACCCCCGCACCCCACGCGCCCAGCCCCGTCAGCCAGTCACTGAAGCCCTCCAGCGCGTCACCGACCGGCGGCCACACCCACAGACACAACGCCGCGAACGCGATCGCCACGAACGCCATGACGATCGGCACCAGCCGCCGGCCGTTGAAGAAGCCGAGCCAGTCCACCAGCTTCGTACGGTGGAACCGCTGCCAGAAGTACGCCGCCAGCAACCCCATCACGATGCCGCCGAACACCCCCGGGTTCTGGAAGGTGAACGCCGTCACCGTCCCCGACCCGTCGGTCAGCTGACAGCCGATCTGCGGCACCGCCCGCGACCCCTCCGGACAGTCCTCCGGAAACTGCCGCAGCACGTTGACATAGACGAGGAACCCCGCCACCGCCGCCAACGCCGTCGAACCGTCCGCCTTCTTCGCCATCCCGATGGCCACACCCACACAGAACAACAGCGGCAACCCCAGCGAACCGTCCAGCAGCGCCCCACCCGCGCCGGTCATCACCTTCGAGACGCTCGACCAGCCCAGCCCGTCCTCCCCGAAGACGTCCGGCTGCCCCAGCCGGTTGAGGATGCCCGCGGCGGGCAGGACCGCGATGGGCAGCTGCAGACTGCGCCCCATCTTCTGCAACCCCTGGAACGCCTTGTTCCAGCGGACGCGAACGGGACTGACCGTGCTGTCGGCACTCATCCGGTCTCCAGGGGAGGCGGTTTGGCGGCTGTCAGTGGCGTGGTGTAGACCAGTTGAGGACGGTTCCGCCGTCGTGACGCCATCATCCGGTACACACCGCATGACCGCTCGCGAAGATGGGCCGACTGTGGGTTACTGCGACAAAGCGGTTCGGATCAGGGAGAAGGAACATGGCCAGCAAGGCTGAGAAGATCGTCGCCGGCCTCGGCGGAATCGAGAACATCGACGAGATCGAAGGCTGCATCACCCGCCTCCGCACCGAGGTCAACGACCCCGCCCTGGTCGACGACGCCGCCCTCAAGGCCGCAGGCGCCCACGGCGTCGTGAAGATGGGCACCGCCATCCAGGTCGTCATCGGCACCGACGCCGACCCCATCGCCGCGGAAATCGAAGACATGATGTAAACGCCACCGGCACTGCACCCCGCAGCGCCGCGCACGCCGAAGGGCCCTCCCACGGGAACGGGCCCTTCCCCGTGGGCCGCTAGGCTCACCGGCATGTCACGCATCGACGGCCGCACCCCCCAGCAGCTCCGCCCCGTCACCATCGAACGCGGCTGGAGCAAGCACGCCGAAGGCTCCGTCCTCGTCTCCTTCGGCGACACCAGAGTCCTCTGCACCGCCTCCGTCACCGAAGGCGTCCCCCGCTGGCGCAAGGGCAGCGGCGAAGGCTGGGTCACCGCCGAATACGCCATGCTCCCCCGCGCCACCAACACCCGCGGCGACCGCGAGTCCGTCAAGGGCCGCATCGGCGGCCGCACCCACGAGATCAGCCGCCTGATCGGCCGCTCCCTGCGCGCCGTCATCGACTACAAGTCCCTCGGCGAGAACACCGTCGTCCTCGACTGCGACGTACTCCAGGCCGACGGCGGCACCCGCACCGCGGCCATCACCGGCGCCTACGTCGCCCTGGCCGACGCCATCACCTGGGCCCAGGGCAGGAAGCTCATCAAGCCCGGCCGCAAGCCCCTCACCGGCACCGTCTCCGCCGTCTCCGTCGGCATCGTCGACGGCACCCCGCTCCTCGACCTCCGCTACGAGGAGGACGTACGCGCCGACACCGACATGAACGTCGTCTGCACCGGCGACGGACGCTTCGTCGAGGTCCAGGGCACCGCAGAGGCCGAGCCCTTCGCCCGCGACGAGCTCAACGCCCTCCTCGACCTCGCCACCGCCGGCTGCGCCGAACTGGCCGAGCTCCAGCGCAAGGCACTCGACACGGTCCTCGAAAGGTAAAGAGAGCACCAAGGGCGCATCAAGAAAGGGCGACGGGGCACGCAACTCCGCCGCCCACCGGCGCGTCAGTAGCAGTAGAGCACCACGTCGTGCGTACGGCTCACCCGCCGTACGCACGACGCCGCACCGCACACGGGCCGCCCGGCCCTGTCTCAAGGGAAGGACCGAGACCCATGGCCGCGCCCCGCCACCGCCGCCTTCGCCGCACCACCGTCGCCGCCACGACCGTGGCGGCCATCGCCCTCACGGCAGGCCTCACCACCGGCTGCGACGCCGTCGACAAGGCACTCGACTGCGTGCGCACCGCCGACGCCATAGCCGACAGCGTCACCGCGCTCCAGCAGGCCGTGGAGAACGCCTCCAACGACCCGGCGCAACTCGAGGAATCCCTCAACTCCATAGACAAGAACCTCGACAAGATCGGCGACCAGACCGACGACGCCGACGTCAACAAGGCGGTCGACGACCTCGGCAAGGCCGTCGACAACATCCGCGCCTCGGTCGAGAAGGGCGACAAGACCCCCGACCTCAGCCCCGTCACCGACGCGGCGGGCGAGCTGACGAAGGTCTGCACGCCGTAAGGGAGAGCTGGTGAGAGCGGTCCGGCGGGAGCCCGGGATACTGGACCCCATGACCCGCCTGATCCTCGCCACCCGCAACGCCGGAAAGATCACCGAACTGAGGGCCATCCTCGCCGACGCGGGCCTGCCCCACGAACTCGTCGGCGCGGACGCGTACCCGGAGATCCCCGACGTCAAGGAGACCGGCGTCACCTTCGCCGAGAACGCACTCCTGAAGGCCCACGCCCTCGCGCAGGCCACCGGCCTCCCCGCCGTCGCCGACGACTCCGGCCTCTGCGTCGACGTCCTGGGCGGAGCCCCCGGCATCTTCTCCGCCCGCTGGTCCGGCCGCCACGGCGACGACAAGGCCAACCTGGACCTGCTCCTGGCCCAGCTCGCCGACATCGCCGACGAACACCGCGCCGCCCACTTCGCCTGCGCGGCGGCACTGGCCCTGCCCGACGGCACGGAACGCGTCGTCGAGGGCCACCTGCGGGGCACCCTCCGCCGCACCCCCGCCGGCACGGGCGGCTTCGGCTACGACCCGGTCCTCCAGCCGGAGGGCGAGAGCCGCACCTGCGCGGAACTGACGCCGGCCGAGAAGAACGCGATCAGCCACCGCGGCAAGGCGTTCCGGGCACTGGTGCCGGTGGTGCGGGAGCTGCTGGGCTGAGCGACGACAGAGGGGCCGCCTGGTGAGCGGCCCCCCGGGGTGCGCGTGCGGCCGGTGGGACTCGAACCCACACGGGTGTGAACCCACTGGGACCTAAACCCAGCATGACTGCCAAATTCCATCACGGCCGCTCAGAAACGGTCATCGTGCTCGACCGGCGGCATTCAGTGTACGGGGGGAACGGGGCACCCTGCGAGGGGCGTTCTGTCCTTCCGGCGGCCACAGGTCTCCGTCGGGGTGTGGCAGTTGGGGCAGAGGTACCGCGGGTTCTCCCCGCGCCTGTCCCGCGGGTTCCCGTCGAGGTGGTGGTCCGCCCTGCGGGACTCGGCGACGGCATGTGCGAGCCGTTCCCTGTCGCACGGGTCCGGTTGCGTGGCTTCCGAAACATACGGAAGGGGCCGTACCGGGGCGTCCGGTACGGCCCCTTCCACGCGGTCTCAGATGCCCAGGTCCTTGATGATCTTGGCTACGTGGCCCGTCGCGCGGACGTTGTACAGGGCGCGTTCGACCTTGCCCTGCTCGTCCACCACGATCGTGGAGCGGATGACGCCCACGTACGTCCTGCCGTAGTTCTTCTTCTCGCCGAAGGCGCCGTACGCGTCGAGGACCTTCTTCTCCGGGTCGGCGAGGAGGGTCACCCCGAGGGACTCGGCGTCGCGGAACTTGGCGAGCTTCTCCGGCTTGTCCGGGGAGATGCCGATCACGTCGTACCCGGCGCCCGCCAGCAGCTCCAGGTTGTCCGTGAAGTCGCACGCCTGCTTCGTGCAGCCCGGGGTAAGGGCAGCGGGGTAGAAGTAGACGATGACCTTGCGGCCCTTGTGGTCGGCCAGGGACACCTCGTTGCCGTCGGCGTCCGGGAGGGTGAAGGCGGGGGCCGGGTCCCCCGGCTGCAGTCGCTCGCTCATCGATCCAGCGTAACGGGGGGTCCTGACAGTGCGGCGCGAGCCGGAGCTGACAGACTGTCCGGGACAGCGTCAGCAGACTTCGGAGGCCGTACGGTGGCGGACACGTCGGACATCAGAACCCCGGCGCAGATCGAGGCGGACATCAAGCGCCGCCGCGAGGTGCTGGCCGAAACGCTCGACGAGCTCGGGATGCGGGTGCACCCGAAGACGATCATGGACGATGCGAAGGCCAAGGTCGCCTCCAGCGTCGATCACACCCTCGGACGGGCGTACGTCGGGGTCAACCGCCTCGTCAGCGACGTGAAGTCGCAGTTCGTGGACGAGCAGGGCGCGCCGCGGCTGGAGCGGGTCGTGCCCGTCGCGCTCGTCGTCGTCGGCGTGGTGGGGCTGCTCGCCCTGGGCGGTACCCGGCGGCGCGGGCGCTGAGCGGGGCCAGGTAGGTTCAGGGCGTGAGCGCCAAGAGAAACCAGCACAGTTCCCCGGACGACAAACTGCCCATCCGGATGCTGCACGACCGCGTACTCGTGCGGCAGGACACCAGTGAGGGCGAGCGGCGTTCCGGGGGCGGCATCCTGATCCCCGCCACGGCGGCGGTCGGCCGGCGGCTGGCCTGGGCCGAGGTCGTCGCCGTGGGGCAGAACGTCCGGACCGTGGAGCCGGGCGACCGGGTGCTGTACGACCCGGAGGACCGTGCGGAGGTCGAGGTGCGGGGCACCGCGTACGTGCTCATGCGCGAGCGGGACCTGCACGCGGTGGCCGCGGACCGGTTCGAGGGGTCGGAGGATTCGACCGGGCTGTACCTGTAGTTCGACCGGGCTGTACCTGTAGAAGGCAAAGGCAGCACGGAGGGGCTGGTGACCGGTGTCACCAGCCCCTCCGTGCTGCCTTTGCTACCGTGGAGGCACCCGACGAGACGCGCCGTACCGGGTTGAAGGCAAAGACGACGCACCACCGTTCAGTTCGCTCCACGGAGGTGCTCGTCATGGCGTGGGTTCTGCTCGTCGTCGCCGGTCTGCTCGAGGTCGGCTGGTCCATCGGGATGAAGTACACCGACGGTTTCACCCGTCTCGTCCCCAGTCTGCTCACCGGTGCCGGGATCGTGGCCAGCATGGTGCTGCTGTCCTACGCGGCCCGGACGCTGCCCATCGGTACCGCCTACGGCGTGTGGGTGGGCATCGGCGCGGCCGGTGCGGCGGTGCTCGGCATGGTGGTGCTGGGGGAGCCGGCGACCGCCGCCCGGATCTTCTTCATCTGTCTGCTGCTGGTCGCCGTGGTGGGACTGAAGGCGACCTCGGGTCACTGACCCGGCGCGGCGTCACTGACCCCCGGGTGTGAGGGGGAGGCCGGCGACCGTTCCGGTGTCCGTGTCGCCGCCGCCCGCTCCGCGGGTCTCGCCGCCGCCCTCGGTGGCGCCCCCGTTCTGCGAGTCGCCGCCGTCGCCGTTCCCGGTGCCGGCGCCGCCGGTGGGGCCGGGCTGGATGGTGGCGCCGCCCGTGGTGGGGCCGTTGGTCGACGTGTCGCCGGTGCCGGTGTCGCCCGTGGGGGTGCCGGCGCCGCCGGTCCGGCCCGGGGTCTCGGTGCCGGTGTCGTCGTCGCCGGTGTCGCCGGTGTCGGCGGTGCCGCCGGTGTCCTGGCCGTCCGGGTCGCCGCTGCTCTCACCGGTGCCCGGTCCGTCCGAGGTGTCGTCGGAGGGGGCCTCGGTGACGTCGGCGCCGGCCTGGAGCTGGAGGTCGAAGTCGGTGACCGGCTCGCCCTTGAGGGCGTTGCGGGTGTACTGGCCCCAGATCTCCGCGGGCGCGCCGCCGCCGTTGATCCGGTCCAGCCCCATCGCGCCGTACAGCGACTTGTGGGCGGCGGTGACCGGGTCCTGGCCCATCACCGCGACGACGGTGGCGAGCTCGGGGGTGTAGCCGGCGAACCAGGCGGCCGTGTCCTCCTCGGCGGTGCCGGTCTTGCCGGCCGCCGGGCGGCCCGCGGCCTGGGCGGCGGTGGCGGTGCCGTTCTCGACGACGCTGCGCAGGACGGAGGTGGTGGTGTCGGCGGCCTCGCGGCTGACGGCCTGCCGTTCCTGCCGCTCGGGCAGTTCCACGTCCTCCTTGCCGTCCTTCGTGACCTTCTCGACGAGGGTGTACGTGCCGTGCCGGCCGTGGTTGGCGAGGGTCGCGTACGCCTCGGCCATGTCGAGGGGGCTGGCGGTGGCCACGCCGAGGGCGATGGAGGGGGAGGGCGTCAGCTCGGGGGTGTTCTCGGAGAGGCCGAGGTCGACCGCGGTCTGCTTGACGTCGTCGGAGCCGACGTCCACGGCCATCTGCGCGTACACGGCGTTGACGGACTTGTCCGTGGCCTCGCGGACGGTGACGTCGCCGTAGTCGTGGTGGTCCTCGTTCTCCGGGGCGTAGCGGCCGCCGCTCCAGCCCTGGACGGGGCGTTCGCTGGTGCCGTCGTAGATGGTGTTCGGGGTGATCCTGCGGCCGTCCTGGGTCTGGGCGCGGTTCTCGACGGCGGCGGTGAAGACGAAGGGTTTGAAGGTGGAGCCGACCTGGAAGTCGCGGCGGGTGGCGTTGGGTGTGTACTGCTTGACGTAGTCGATGCCGTTGTACATCGCGACGACCTTGCCGGTCTTCGGGTCGACGGAGGCGCCGCCGGCGCGGACGTAGGTGTCGACCTTGCGGTCCTTGTCCAGCCGGGAGATCAGCTTGTCGTCGACGGCCTTGACGAAGGCGTCCTGCTTGTCCTTCTGGAGGGTGGTGGTGATCCGGTAGCCGCCGCGGCCGAGGTCCTCCTCGCTGACGATGTCGTTCTTGATCAGGTAGTCCTTGACGATGCTGACGACGTAGCCGCGCTGGCCGGACATGCCGGTGGAGACGGTGGTCTCCTTGGGCATGGGGAACGTCAGGCCGGCGCGTTCGGTCCGGCTGAGCCAGTCCTTCTTGACCATGCCGTCCAGGACGTAGTTCCAGCGGGCCTCGGCGGCGGGCCTGTTCTCGGGGTGGGCGACGACGTCGTACTCGCTGGGGGCGTTGAGCAGTGAGGCGAGGTAGGCGCCCTGGGCGGCGGTGAGCTTCGTCGCGTCGATGCCGTAGTAGGCCTGCGCGGCGGCCTGGATGCCGTAGGCGCCCCGTCCGAAGAAGCTGGTGTTGAGGTAGCCCTCGAGGATGTCGGACTTGCTCTTCTCCCGGTCGAGTTTGATCGAGATGAAGAACTCCTTCACCTTGCGGGTGATGGTCTGGTCCTGGGCCAGGTAGTAGTTCTTGACGTACTGCTGGGTGATCGTGGAGCCGGACTGCTTGCCCTTGCCGGTGGCGGTGTTCCAGCCGGCCCGGATCATCGCCTGGGGGTCGATGGCGGACTCGGTGTAGAAGTCGCGGTCCTCGGCGGCCAGGACGGCGTGCTGGGCGTCCTTGGAGATGCGGGCGAGGTCGACGTTCTCGCGGTTGACCTCGCCGTCGCGGGCGAGGACGCTGCCGTCGGCGTACAGGTACACGTTGCTCTGCTTGGTGGCGAGCGCGTTGGCGGACGGGATCTGGACCAGGGAGTAGCCGAGGAAGAAGCCGCCGATGATCAGCAGGAGGCCGACGACGACGGTGCCGAGCACCATGCGCCAGGTGGGGATCAGCCGGCGCCATCCGGTGCGCTTGGGCCTCTTCGGCTTCTTCGGCTTCTTCTCCGTCGCCGGTTCCGGCGCCCAGCTCGGCTGCTGCCGCTGCGGCTCGTCGCTCATCTCGTGCACGGACTCCTGTTTCGCGTCGTACGGACTGGTCTCGTACGGCCTTGTACGCTTCTGCGCCCTCTGATGAAGACTCTCGCACCGGGCGTTCCGTTCCCGCTCGGCGGCACACCCGCGAAAACGGGTGCCATCCGTCCGGCGTCCGGTGCACCGTGCCCGGATATTGCGTGGCGTGGTCCGTGGCCGTCGCCCTAGGCTCGTGCGCTTTGGTGCCGGTCGGTGGAGGAGGGCTGTGGGCGTGGGCTCGGGGCGGTTGTACGCGGCCGTCGCGGCCGGGGGATTCAGACGGTACGCGACGTATCGGGCGGCCACGGCGGCCGGGGTGTTCACCAACACGGTCTTCGGGCTGGTTCTGGTCTACACCTATCTGGCCCTGTGGGACGAGAAGCCTCAGCTCGGGGGCTACGACCAGGCGCAGGCCGTCACCTTCGTGTGGCTGGGGCAGGCGTTGCTGGCGGCGCTGGCGATCGGGGGCGGCGGTATGGAGGACGAGCTGATGGAACGCATCCGTACGGGTGACATCGCCGTCGATCTGTACCGGCCGGTGGACCTCCAGCTGTGGTGGCTGGCGGCGGACGTGGGGCGGGCGTTGTTCCAGTTGCTGGGGCGTGGGGTGGTGCCGTTCGCGTTCGGGTCGCTGTTCTTCCCCGTGTCGTTGCCGCGTGAGGCGGGCACGTGGCTGGCGTTCCTCGTGGCGGTGCTGCTCGCGATGGTGGTGGGCTTCGCGCTGCGGTACCTGGTGGCGCTGTCGGCGTTCTGGCTGATGGACGGCACCGGGGTGACGCAGATGGCGTGGATCGCGGGCCTCTTCTGCTCGGGGATGCTGCTGCCGCTGAACGTCGTCCCGGGTGCGCTGGGCGAGGTGGTCCGGGCGCTGCCGTGGTCGTCGCTGCTCCAGGCGCCGGCGGACGTGCTGCTGGGGGAGGCCGATTGGCTGGGGACGTTCGCGTTCCAGGCGGGGTGGGCGGTGGCGCTGCTGGCGGTGGGGCGGCTGGTGCAGTCGGCGGCGACGCGTCGGGTGGTGGTGCAGGGTGGCTGAGGCGACCGGGGCGACCGGGGTGACGGAGGCGGCCGGGCGGGGGAAGCAGGGGGCACGGGGCGGCCGGGTCGCCGAGGGGCTGCGCGCGTACGGGTTGATCGCGGCGATGTGGGTCCGGTCGACGATGGCGTACCGGACGTCCTTCGTGCTGATGACGTTCGGGAACTTCGCGATGACCGCGCTGGACTTCGTGGCGATCCTGTTGATGTTCTCCCGGGTCGACGCGCTGGGCGGCTACTCGCTGTCCGAGGTGGCGTTCCTGTACGGGCTCTCCGGGGTCTCCTTCGGGCTGGCCGACCTGGCGGTCGGTTCGATGGAGCGGCTGGGGCGCCGGGTGCGGGACGGCACGCTGGACACGCTGCTGGTGCGCCCGGCCCCGGTGCTGGCGCAGGTGGCGGCGGACCGGTTCGCGCTGCGCCGGCTGGGCCGGGTGACGCAGGGCCTGCTGGTACTGGGGTACGCGCTGACGCTGGTGGACATCGACTGGACGCCGGCGAAGCTGCTGCTGCTGCCGGTGATGCTGCTCAGCGGCGCGGGGATCTTCTGTGCGGTGTTCGTGGCGGGGGCGGCGTTCCAGTTCGTGGCGCAGGACGCGTCGGAGGTGTCGAACGCCTTCACCTACGGCGGTACGACGATGTTGCAGTACCCGCCGACGGTGTTCGCGCTGGAGATGGTGCGGGGGGTGACGTTCGTGGTGCCGCTGGCCTTCGTGAACTGGCTGCCGGCGAGTTATGTGCTGGGTCGGCCGTATCCGCTCGACCTGCCGGGGTGGGTGGCGTTCACGCCGCCGCTCGTGGCCGTGGCCTGCCTCGGGGCGGCGGGGCTGGCGTGGCGGGCGGGGCTTCGTTCGTACCGGAGTACAGGCAGTTAGGGGAGTCGGGGTCGTGGAGTCGGCAGAGGTGGACACCGATCGTGGGGCGCCCGGGGCGGCCTTCATCGAGCTGGACGGTGTCGAGAAGGTCTTCGAGGTGCGCAAGCGGACCGGTTTCCTGAGGCGGGAGCGGCGGCAGGTGCGGGCGGTGGACGGGCTGTCGTTCACCGTGGCGCGCGGTGAGATGGTCGGCTACATCGGGCCGAACGGTGCCGGGAAGTCGACGACGATCAAGATGCTCACGGGCATCCTGACGCCGAGCGGGGGCCGGCTGCGGGTGGCCGGCATCGACCCGTCCCGGCAGCGGGTCCGGCTGGCGCACCGCATCGGGGTGGTGTTCGGGCAGCGGACGACGCTGTGGTGGGACCTGCCGCTGATCGACTCCTACCGGCTGATGCACCGCATGTACCGCATCCCGGACGCCCGTTACCGGGAGAACCTGGACCGGTGTGTGGAACTCCTCCAGCTGGAGGAGTTGTTGGACGTGCCGGTGCGGCAGCTGTCGCTGGGGCAGCGGATGCGCGGCGACATCGCGGCGGCGCTGCTGCACGATCCGGAGGTGCTGTACCTGGACGAGCCGACGATCGGCCTGGACGTGGTGTCGAAGGCCAAGGTGCGGGGCTTCCTGCGGGACTTGAACGCGGAGCGCGGCACGACCGTGCTGCTGACCACGCACGATCTGCAGGACATCGAGCAGTTGTGCTCCCGGGTGATGGTCATCGACCACGGGCGGCTGATGTACGACGGCACGCCGGCCGGGCTGCACGAGGCGGGGGAGAGCGAGCGCACGCTGGTGGTGGACCTGGAGCGGGAGTTGCCGCCGATCGAGGCGCCGGCGCCGGCGCGGGTGGTGCGGGTGGAGGGGCCGCGGCAGTGGCTGGCGTTCCCGGCGTCGGCGTCGGCGGCCGGGCTGGTGGCGCGGGTCGCGGCGGAGTACCCGCTGGTGGACCTGTCGGTGCGGGAGCCGGACATCGAGTCGGTGATCGCCAAGATGTACGCGGAACGCGCGGGCGCGTAGTGTCCGCCGCGGTGACCTCGTAGGCTGCTGTACATGACCGACGACGCCCCGGAGCTCCGCGCATCCGACGCCGACCGTGAACGAGTCGCCGAGGTCCTGAGGGACGCCCTCGCGGAGGGGCGGCTGGACATGAGCGAGTTCGAGGAGCGGCTGGACGCCACGTACAGCGCGCGGACGTACGGGGAACTGGCGCCGATCACCCGGGACCTGCCGGTCGGTACGGCGGACGTGGCGCCGCGGGTGTCGATGACGAAGGAGCCCGAGCGCGGCGGGGACTGGGCGGGCCGGATCACCGGCGGCGAGGGTTCGTCGTCCTGGGCGGTCGCCGTGATGTCCGGCTTCCAGCGCAAGGGGCGCTGGACGGTGCCGAAGCGCTTCAACTCCTTCGCGTTCTGGGGCGGCGGGGACATCGACCTGCGCGAGGCGAACTTCGCGGACGGCGAGGTCGTGATCAACTGCATCGCCGTCATGGGCGGGATGAACGTGATCGTGCCGCCGGGCGTCGAGGTGGTCGTGCGCGGCATCGGCATCATGGGCGGCTTCGACCACCGCGAGGAGGGCGTCCCCGGGGACCCGGGCGCCCCGCGCGTCGTCGTGACGGGCTTCGCCTTCTGCGGCGGGGTCGGCGTCGAGCGGAAGCTGACGCGGGCGGAGAGGCAGCGGCTCAAGGAGGAGCGCCGGCAGGAGAAGCTGGAGCGCAAGGCCGCGAGGAGGGAGCTGCACGCCTCCTTCCGGGAGGACGTGGAGGAGGCCCACCGCGGGATGCTGGAGGGCCACCGGGACATGCTGCGCGAGCACCGCGACGCACGCCGCGAGGAGCGCGAGCTGCGCCGCGAGGAACGGGACCGCCGCGGGCACGACGACTGACCGCCCCGCCGGGCGCGGGTCCGGGGCACGTCCGGGCCACGTTTTGGGGCGGCGTCGGGCGGGTTGCCCTGTGGGCCGTGCCGCGCCGTGCGGCCGGGGCCCCGGTCCGGTCACAGCCGGACCGGTGCCGCGCCCTTCAGGTCGTCCAGGTCGACGGTCCGGCCCATCCGCGCGTACCCCTTGTCGCTGGGGTGCAGGTGGTCGCCGCTGTCGTGGTCGGCGCGCAGCCGGCGCGGGTCGTAGGGGTCGCGCAGGGCCTTGTCGAAGTCGACGACCGCGTCGAACACGCGGCCCGAGCGGATCTCCTCGTTGACCTCCTGCCGCATCCTCTCCCGGGCCCGGGTGTAGCCGTCGTGGCCGCCGAACGGCGTGATCGTCGCGCCGACGACCCTCAGCCCGCGGGCGTGCGCCTGGTCGGTCATGGCGCGCAGGCCGGCGAGGATGCCGTCCCGGTCGGCGAGTTCCGGGCTGTGCAGGACGTCGTTGACACCGAGGACGATGACGACGGCCTTGACGTTGGTGCGGCCCAGGACGTCCCGGGGGAACCGGCTCAGCGCGCTCGGGTTGTCGGCGGGCCGGCCGGACCTGCCGGTCAGGATCCGGTTGCCGCTGATGCCCGCGTTGACCACGCTGTAGCGGGGCGCGTCCCGCCCGTCCTCGGCCGCCTCGTGCAGCCGCTCGGCGAGGACATCGGTCCAGCGGTGGTTGGCGTCGGTCTTGGCGCCGAAGCCGTCGGTGATCGAGTCCCCGATGGCGACGACGGTGCCGTCGGCCTCGTGGCTCAGCACGTCCAGCGCGGTCACGTAGCGCCAGTACCGGGTCTCGGTGGTGTACGCGAGCGCGGTGACGTCCGCGACGCGGTCGCCGTCGGCGAGGTAGCTGGTCTGCCGTGCCTGCGGGTGGAAGGTGACCGGGCCGGACGGGACGGGGGAGTACGTGGTGATCAGGACGTCCGCACCGTAGGGGACGGCGATGCGGGCGATGTCGCTCATGACCTGTCCGCCCGCCGGGATGACGACCCGGGCGCTGCCGCCGAAGGTGAGCCGGCGCATGGTGTCGGCGAGGGCGGCGGCGGTGCCGGTGCCGTCGGCCAGGGCGATGGAGGCGTGGGTGACGGTCAGCGGGGACCGGCCGTAGTGGTTGGACAGGGTGACCCGGGCGCTGGTGCCGCCGGCGCTCGCGTGCACGACGTTGCGCACCGAGCGGCCCGCCATGCCGGTCGTCCCGGTGCCCGGTTCGGCCGCGGCCGGGGCGGTGGACCAGGCCCCGACCCAGGTGCCGGCGGAGGCGGGGGCGGCGTTGCCGCGCGGGAACCCGTCCCCGGCGGGCGGGGTGCGGCCCTTCGTGCCGTCGCCGGCGGGCGTCCCGGCGTATATGGCCGCGGAGATCGCCACGACCAGGGTGAGGATCGCGGCGAGCAGGGCACGGTGCTTGGTGGGAGGCGCCCCCGTACCTCCGTCACGACCCCGGGTCATGCTGTGCTGTTCTCCTCGGGCGAGGGGAGCTGCGAGGCTCCGGTCCGACGCATCCATGATGCGGCATGGGCCGGGGCAGGGCGCCGGGGGCCCGGGGCGTTCCCCTCCCGGACAGGCGCCGGGAACTTGTGTTCCGTTCCGGGAGTCGGTCAGGAAGGGACAATGTGTGCGGGGCGGATCAGCGAACGGTGGAGCGGATGGAACGCACGAGAGCGGAACACCGGGACGGTTCCTCGGGTGCCGAGGTGCCCGGAGGCGCCGGGAGCGGCCACGGAGCCGCCGGTGCCACGGCGGCGGGCACCCCGGGAACACCGGGTGCCTCCGGCGCCGTACGCGACCGCGCGATGACGTCCTTCAGCCCGGCCGACGAGGTCAAGCGCCGGGGCGTGCGCCGCATGAAGCTCACCGCGACCGGTCTGCTGCTGTTCGTCGCCGTGGTCTACGTCCTGGCCGAGTGGGCCTCCCACCGGGGCGCGGGCGCCTGGGCGGGCTATGTCTCCGCCGCCGCCGAGGCCGGCATGGTCGGCGCCCTCGCCGACTGGTTCGCGGTCACCGCCCTCTTCCGCCACCCCCTGGGCATCCCCATCCCGCACACCGCGATCATCCCGAAGAAGAAGGACCAGCTGGGCGTCTCGCTCGGTGAGTTCGTCGGGGAGAACTTCCTCTCCGAGGACGTCGTACGGCAGCGGCTGCGCGCCGTCGGCATCGGCAGCCGGCTCGGCGCCTGGCTCGCGGTCCCCGACCACGCCGACCGGGTGACGGCCGAGCTGTCCGCCGCCCTGCGCGGCGCCCTCACTGTGCTGCGCGACTCCGACGTCCAGGCGGTGGTGGGGGAGGCGATCACGCGCCGTGCGGGCGCGCAGGAGATCGCGCCCGGCATCGGCAAGATGCTGGAACGGGTCGTCACCGACGGCGGTCACCGGCGTGCCGTCGACCTGATCGTCTCCCGCGCCCACGACTGGCTGGTCCTGCACGGCGACTCCGTGATGGACGCCGTGCAGGGCGGGGCGCCCGGGTGGACGCCCCGGTTCGTGGACCGGAAGGTCGGCGAGCGCGTCTACAAGGAGCTGCTGCGCTTCGTCACCGAGATGCGTGACATGCCCGCCCACCCCGCGCGCGGCGCCCTCGACCGCTTCCTCACCGACTTCGCCTCCGACCTCCAGTCCGACACGGAGACCCGTGCGCGCGTGGAGCGGCTGAAGACGGAGGTGCTGGGCCGCGGCGAGGTCCAGGACCTGATCGCCTCCGCCTGGACGGCCGTACGGTCCATGATCGTCTCGGCGGCGGAGGACGAGCAGAGCGAGCTGCGCCTGCGGGTCCGCGCCTCGCTGCTGTCGCTGGGCGCCCGGATGGCCTCCGACGACCGGCTCCAGAGCAAGGTCGACACCTGGGTCGAGGGCGCCGCGGTGTACGTCGTCACCACCTACCGCCGGGAGATCACCTCCCTGATCACCGACACGGTGGCGAGCTGGGACGCCGAGCACACCACGAAGAAGATCGAGGCGAACATCGGCCGCGACCTCCAGTTCATCCGGATCAACGGCACGGTGGTCGGCTCGCTGGCCGGGCTGCTGATCTACACGGTCTCCCGCATCCTGGGGGCGTAGCCTCCCGGCGCGGCGGGCGTGTCGCTCCCGGTCCAGGGCACACGGGAAGCGTTCGCTCGACGGAGAGGGAGCCATGACAGCAGAATCGTCGTCGTCACCGGCCGCGGTGCCCGCCTCCACCGGTACGGTCACCACCGCGGTCCCGGCCCGCCTGGACCGGCTGCCCTGGTCACGCTGGCACTGGATGATCGTGATCGGCCTGGGCACCGTCTGGATCCTGGACGGCCTGGAGGTCACGATCGTCGGCAACGTCGCCGGACGGATCGCCGAGGACGGCAGCGGCCTGGACATCAGCTCCGCCCAGATCACCGGCCTCGCCGCCGCGCTGTACGTGGCGGGCGCGTGCTCCGGCGCCCTGTTCTTCGGCTGGCTGACCGACCGCCACGGCCGCAAGAAGCTCTTCATGGTGACGCTGGTCGTCTATCTGGCGGCGACCGCGCTGACCGCCCTGTCCTTCGAGTCCTGGTGGTTCTTCCTCTTCCGGTTCCTGACCGGCTTCGGCATCGGCGGCGAGTACGCGGCCATCAACTCCGCGATCGACGAGCTGATCCCGTCCCCGTACCGGGGGCGGGTCGACCTGATCATCAACGGCAGCTACTGGCTCGGTGCGATCGGCGGCGCCCTGCTGTCCATCGTGATGCTGGACACCGGCATCTTCCCCAAGGACCTCGGCTGGCGGCTCAGCTTCGGCCTCGGTGTGGTCCTGGGCCTGGTCATCCTCCTGGTCCGACGGCACGTCCCGGAGAGCCCGCGCTGGCAGTTCATCCACGGCCAGGGCGAGAAGGCCGACCGACTCGTGTCGTCCGTCGAACGGGAGATCGAGGCGGAGAAGGGGGAGCGGCTGCCGCGGCCGGCCGGTGAGATCACCATCCACCAGCGCAAGAGCATCGGCTTCGGCCTGATCGCCAGGACCGTCTTCCGCCGCTACCCGCGCCGCGCGGTCCTCGGCCTGTCCCTCTTCATCGGCCAGGCCTTCCTCTACAACGCCATCACCTTCGGCTTCGGCACCATCCTCATCACCTTCTTCGACGTGCCGACCGGCAGCACCGGCTACTACTTCGCCGTCATCGCCGCCGGCAACTTCCTGGGCCCGCTGCTGCTGGGCAAGCTCTTCGACACGGTCGGCCGCCGCATCATGATCTCCAGTACGTACCTGCTGTCGGGCCTGCTGCTCTTCGGCACGGCGTACCTCTTCGACCGCGGCTCGCTCACGGCGTCGACGATGACCGCCTGCTGGTGCGTGGTGCTGTTCTTCGCGTCGGCGGGCGCCTCCAGCGCGTACCTGACCGTCTCCGAGATCTTCCCCATGGAGACCCGCGCCATGGCCATCGCCTTCTTCTACGCCCTCGGCACCGCCGCCGGCGGTATCAGCGGCCCGCTGCTCTTCGCCGACCTGACGGAGTCGGGCGTGGTCGGCGACACGGTCCTGGCCTTCCAGATCGGCGCCGGGCTGATGTGCGCGGCCGGTCTGGTGGCGGCGTTCCTGGCGGTGAAGGCGGAACGCCGTTCGCTGGAGGACATCGCGGAACCGCTGTCGACGGTGGAGGCGGGAGCCCGGGGAACCGCCGGTTCCGGCGCGGCGACCAGGTAGCGGCGTCCCGCGCGTCCCGCGCGCCCCGTACGCCTGTACGGCCCGCCGGCCGGCGACCGTGAGGAGCCGCCGCCGGCCGGCGATCGCCGTGCTCAGGTCCGTCGGTCGGCGATCGCCGCGTCTCGGGCCCGTCGGTCGGCGATCGCCGCGTTCAGGCCCGTCGGCCGGTGACCGCCGCGTTCAGGCCCGCCGGTCGGTGACCGCCGCGTTCAGGCCCGCCGGTCGGCGACCGCCCACGAGGCCAGCGCCACGGCACCGGCGACGCCGAACACGGCCGGCCAGGCGCCGACCTTCTTGGCCAGCGGGTGGGATCCCGCGAAGCCGGCGACGTAGGCGGCCGTCAGGGCGCCCGCGGCCTTCCCGCCGGCCCGCTGCCGCCACTGCTGCGCGGCGGCGGCCCCGGCGACGGCGAGCACGGCCCCGCCGAGCTGCCGCTTCTTCGTCCAGCGGGCCACGCCGTACCCGCCGACCAGCCCGCTCGCGGCGACCACCGCGCTGGGAACCTTCGCCATGCCTGCCTCCTGCTGACTGTCTGCCGCGCCGCTTCCTGCCCGCCGCGCCGCTTCCTGCGACCGAGGCTAATCCGCACCGGCCCCGGGGCCCGCGCCGGGGTGTTCGCCTCATGCCCAGCGCCCAGGAGCAGCACCGTACGGACGCCGGCCGCGCGCCCTCGCGCGGCGGACGACCTCTCCTCGTCACCCCGAGGCCAGCTGCTCGGCGATCTCCTTGAGCCAAGCGGACGTGTGCTCCGGGTCGTTGAGGGTCGTCTCCCAGTCCTCCTGTTCCATCTTGTGCTGATCGGGGCCCGCCTTGAGCGCGACGAGCAGCTCCCGGGCGGACCGCCGCACCTCGGGCGTCGTGTCGGAGCTGCCGGGGATGTCGGGACCCGCCGCCAGGCTGTAGATCTTGTGCGCCATCAACTGGCGCTCGTGCCTCGACACCTTCTTCCAGACCTTCAGCGAGTGCTTCAGCGAGTCCCAGCTGGACTTGGCCTCCGGCACTTCCTCGCCCTCCGGCGTGTAGCGCTCGGGGTGGTGGGCCTCTTCGAAACGCTTCTTGGCCGCGCGGCCGCCCTTGTAGCCGGCGACGCCGAGGACCAGTCCGGCCCCCACCGCGGCGGTGATCCAACCGGCCGGGTTGCTCCCCAGCGCCCCCGCCGCGGTGACCGCTGCCACGACGCCACCCGCGGCCTTGGCGGGCTCGCCCACCACGCCGCCCACCGTCTCCTTGCCGATCTTGGTGAGCTGCTTCTTCTTCGCGTACTGCTGCGCCTGGCCCAGGGTCTCCACCTCCCGTTGGGCACGCGCGTGTGCTTGGGCGTCATGGGCGCGGGCGTGCGCCTCGCGGGCGCGGGTGTACGCCTCGCCGAGGGCTTCGTTGGCGGCTTGAGCGGCCGGGTACCACAGCGCGGGTCGGCGACCTCGGTTGGCCTCCACAATGGCCGTCACGTTCGCCTGCGCCTCCTCGACCTGCTGCGCCGCCTGGGTCTCCTCGGCCAGCAGCCGGGTCAGCCACTCGGCGTGGACGGTGCCGGCATCTCCGAGGTTCTTTATCCTGTTGTACTTGCGGGTCGCTCCCCCGACCCGGCCCGCGGCACGGGCGCCCTTCCACAGGCCGGTGATGGCGCTGAAGATGCCGCTCACCTCGGCGGCGGTCGCGGTGTCCGCCGCTGCCTGGAGCTTGGTCGCGTCCTTGGCGATGGCGGCGCCGTAGGACCCCGTACTGGCGGTCCCGACGACCGCGTCGGCCCCCTTGACCTTGGACTTCTTGCTGGCCGTGTGGTGTGCGGCCCCGGTCTTCTTCTTCTTGGAATCCCTCAGGTTCTTGAGCGCATCCAAGCTGTTGACCACGACGCCGGTGAGCTCTGTGAGGAGGTTCCACGACGCGCCGGACGTCCCCGCCGCGGCGGCGTCGTGCGTCAGGGCTCCGTTCCCCGAGGAGCCGGCCGTCTGGCCGAGGCCGGCGCTGGTGGGGGCCTGGGCACCCTTGGCCATGTTGTCCGTGGGTTCGAGGTTCTTCTTGACCTTGTCCAGCAGTTCGGTGGCCTTCTTGAGGAGTTCGTCGGTCGCCTTCGCGTCGGCCGCCGCCTCGGCCGCCGTCTCGTCGGCCTGCTCCTGGGCGGTCACGAAGGATTCCGTTTCTGACCCGTTGGTCATGACGGATTCCGTTTCTGACCTGTTGGTCATGACGGATTCTGTTTCTGACCGGTTGGTCATGACAGATTCCGGTTCTGACCGGGCGGTCACGAAGGATTCCGGCGTGCCTGGCCGGGACGTCTCGGGGGTCTCCGGGGCCCGCTCCAAGGTCGCGCCTCTGACGCGTTGCACCATGGCGGTCGCGGCCCGGTTGCCGACGGTGGACTGGAACTGAAGGAAGGCCTGCTGCGCCGAGGTCCCGGTCTGGCTCCCCCTGCCCTCCCGACGCTGCCTGTCCGACGCCAGCGTGGCCACGGACGGCCGAGTCGAGGTGTGGTGGACCGGAGTGCTCATGGGGATGTACCTCTCCTGCGCAGGGCCGGGCGAGGCGAAGGTAGCGAGGCATGGCGAACAGAAGGGGTGCGGCGGGGAAATTCTTCACGGACGCTGTGGGACGCGTCGTCCGACCACCTGCTGACCGCCTGCTGACCGCCTGAGCGTCCGGATGCCCGAGTGTCCGGCTGATCTGCCGCGCGGCTTCCCACCCGCCGCGCCGCTTCCCGCACCGAGGCTGGTCGGCACCGGACACGCCGCACGCGCCGGGGTGAACGCTCGTGGGCCGACCGGCCCGACAACCGGCCGTTTCCGGGCAGAAGAGGCATAGATGCCATGACAGCGTTCGTCCGAGACCGTCACATCCCACTCGCACGCCCCGTTGTAGCCGTGTGACGCCCACGGGCGACGACTGACGACCACCAGCGACCGACGACGGATGGCCACACCATGGATGCTCGACTCAACATCTTCGACAACCCGCTCGCAGGCCGGCTCATGCGGCACATCAACTCCGCGGGCAAGGTCCTGACGGACTCCCCTCTGCCCGCCACGACGCAGGAGCTGGTGAAGATCCGCGCCAGCCAGATCAACGGATGCGGCCTCTGCCTCGACATGCACACCAAGGACGCCGCGAAGGCGGGGGAGACCGCGCTGCGCCTCAATCTGGTCGCGGCGTGGCGGGAGGCCAAGGTCTTCACCGACGCCGAACGCGCCGCCCTGGAGCTGACCGAGCAGGGCACCCGCATCGCCGACGCCGGCGGTGTCACCGACGAGGCCTGGGCGGAGGCGGCGAAGCACTACGACGAGGAGCAGCTCGTCGCCCTGGTGGGCCTGATCGCAGTGATCAACACGTACAACCGCCTGAACGTCATCACCCGGCAGCCGGGGGGCGAGTACGAGCCGGGGATGTTCGGCTGACGCCCGTGGCGCACCGGCGGACGGCCCGCCCCGTCGGCCGGGGCGGGCCGTGCCGGCAGCCCACTCCTGTACGGCCGGACCGCGCGAAGCCCCCACCGCCCCGCCCGGCGGACAGGCCCGGTTCCTCCAAACGGGTGACCGGCGCGTCTGGACCAGCTCCCCACCAGGCACTCTTCCGGATGAACGCCGCCGCCCTCGCCGCCGGGCCCCGGCGCGGCCCTCCCCACGTGCGACGACCGCCTCACCGACGGGCCGCGGCACCCCCGTCGGCCGGGGCACGAGACGGACGGCCCCGCAGCGGGCGTGGCCCGGCGCGGCGCCTCCGACGCTACGCTCTGCGCCGCTGTAGGCCGTTGCGTCCATGCATGCCCTCACATGACGTGGCTGACCTGCCGCTATGCCGTCATGCAGCGGTATGGACACGCGGCCGTTCTGCCGGATGACGGGGAGAGAGACGACATGGCGTACGAGCACGAGGGCTCGGGCGGCCGGGAGCAGCCACCGGGGGTGCAGTTGGCGCGGCTGCTCCGGCAGTGGTGGGAAGGGGCAGGGAACGCCCCCGGCGGTGTGCGACCGACCCAGCAGGCGCTGGCCCACAGGGTGGGGGTCGACCAGACCACCCTCTCGCGCTATCTGAATCCCAAGCACACGTCGAACGCGCCCCCGCGCGTGGTGGAGGCCCTGCACGCGCAGTTGTGCGCCCCGGCGGCGGAGCTGGAGAGGGCGCGGGCGTTGTGCCGGGCCGCGCTGGCGGAGAGCAACCGCCAGCGCGGCGCCGGCGGCAGGCAGGCCACCGTCGCGGACGGGTCGGCGGACGGGACCGGTGCCGGCGACGGACCCGGCCCCACCATCCGACGGGGCACGGCTCCCGCGACCGGGGCCGGCCCTGCCCCCGGGACTGCCGAGGCGGACGCGGCGGACGCGGCCGGCACATCGGGCACTCCCCGTTTCGGGCGGGCGTTGCCGGCGCTGATGGTGGCGGCCGTGATCCTGGCCTTCGTCGCCGGGGCGGGCGTGCGCGAGCTGGTCGCGCCGAGCCACGACGTCACCGCTGCCGGTGCGGCCGGTGCCCTGCCCGTGAGCGAGGAGCCGCCCCGCTGGCCTCTGCTGCGGATGAAGAAGGAGGACCAGTACACCCGTTGCCGTGCCCTGCAGCACCTGCTGAACGCGCACGGCTACGAGATCAGGGCGGACGGCTTCTTCGGTGAGGAGACCCGGGACGCCGTCATGCACTTCCAGCGCGGGCGGGACCTGTCGCCCGACGGCAAGGTGGGCGACGACACCTGGCCGGAACTGGTGAAGACGGCCGGATCCGGAGCCCAGGGCCCGCACGTCCTGGCCCTCCAGGAGCTCCTGAACAACGTGGGTCAGGGCGGCACGGTGGTGTCGGGCAGGTTCACGGCGGTGACCGCGGAGGACCTGAGGCACTTCCAGCGCACCCATGGACTCCCGGTGACCGGGAGGACGGACACGGAGACCTGGCTGGCCCTGCTGGTGGCACAGCTCCCGCCCGTCAAGGCTCCGGCGTACCAGAGGGCCACGAGCCTGCCTCCGCCCACGTCCGCGTGAGGGGGGCGGCGTGGGGGCCCGTCCAGGGGGGCCGCACATGACGCACCGTCCCCTATGCGGATGGCATAACCGCAGGTGAGAGCCGCGTGATGCAGGGTGCATGGATGTGCCTGGGCAAGCGCCCCGCATCGCGTTCTCTCACCCGGAGCCCCCGGTGATGCTGGTGCTGCGACCGGTGCTCCCGGACGGTCCGCCCTCGTCGGCGGGCGATGCGTACGGGGCTCGTTCCGGTCCGGTTCCTGTCGGTTCTCCGCCCGAAGGGGTATCTCCATGTCTGCTGTCCGCAAGACCCTCACGTCCGTAGTGACGGCCGTCGTTCTCGCCGGTGGGCTGGCCGTCGGCGCCGCCGGCCCGGCGAGCGCGGCCACGTGCCCGTCGTCCGCCTCCCCGGTGATCGACGGCGCGAGGGCCAGCTGGTCGCTGAGCTGCTCGGGCGGCACGGTGAAGGTGTCCGGCTGGGTCGAAGACACCCGCATGGACGGGAAGTGCGCCGTGGTCCGCATCGTGGGCGGCAACGGCGTGACCAAGAGGGCGGAGGCCTGCAAGTCCGGCGTCCGGAAGCAGTTCTCCCACAGCTTCGCCAAGACGAAGAAGGCGGAGGTGCGCCTGGCGATCGCCTGACTCTCGGGGGCGGGCCGTGGCGCCCGCCCCAACGGCCGTGCGAGGTGAACCCGAGGAGCGGAACATCCACAGGATGCTCCGCTCCTCGACCGCGTCGGCCGGACCACCCGTGCGTGGCGTCCTGAGCCGGCCGCACGCGCCCGCCCTCGCGGGCACCCACGGCCTCCACCGGACGCGGCCCGACCGGCACCCGTGCAGGAGCGACGCGCGGACGCTCCCCTCACCGGTCGGTCCGGCCGATGACGGGAAGGCGGGAAGCCCCTCCTCCCTGAGCTTGCTAGCTTGCCGGCCTCCTCGCCGACAGAAGCTCAGGTTCCGCCGACATGACGCTCTCCGCCCCCCACGCCCTTTTCACCTACGGGACGCTGCAGACGCGCGAGGTCCAGCTCGCACGCTTGGCCGTCTCCTCCAGGGCCGCCGCGACGCCTTGCCCGGGTACCGCACGACGGAGATCAGGATCACGGACCCCGACGTCGTCGCGGTCAGCGGCACCGACCGCCACCTGCTCGTCATACCGTCCGACGACCCTACCGACGCGGTCGAGGGCGCCGTACTGGAGCTGACCGACGAGGATCTGGCCGCGGCGGACGACTACGAGGTCGACGACTACGCCCGCGTCGAGGTGACCCTCGCGTCGGGCACCAAGGCGTGGGCGTACCTGGAGTCCGCCCCGAGCGCTGTTCCCTCCTGACCCGACGGGCGTCATACGCTCCTGGCCACGGGCCCGCGACCACCTACCTGCTGAGCCCACAGGGCTGAACGCGCCGCACGACGGGGGAGCGGAGAACGGGCCCGCACAGGTCCCCAACCAGCCACTACTGAAGCGCCCCGCGCACAGCCTCCACCCGACGTGCCCTGACCGCCTCCGCCGACGCCGCCCGCCAACCGCGGTACGCGCCATGCGCGCCGCCTCGCGCCCCACCGGAACGCCGAACCGGCACCGGCGGCCCGTCACCGCCAGTCACCACGTCCACGCCGATGACGCCTCTCGGGTGCCCCGCTTCCGACGTGAGCAATACCGGGGGAAACGCTCACGGGCCGCTCACCTGAGCGCGCCACCGATATAGGTCGATCACCTCCCACACCATCCAGTGACGTCTGAAACGGACCGTGCCCACCCGATCCTCTGGGGCGGTGCTCCGTTTCGCCTCCCACAAGTACCGGCTACCCGAGCGTCCATCACCAGTCGACCGTTGCTGCGCGTGGCCCGTAGATACGGCTGCGAACGCGAAAATTCGACTGCCTGATGTGCGATCAGATGATTAACTTCCGTCCAGACGCCCATCCCTCAACCCGGCTTCTGCCTACATCCCTTAACGCGGCGTCAGGAGGACCAGTCATGCCCAAATACACCTACGACCTGCCCAAACACGACGTTGATCACGGCGTGGAGGTAAAGGTCGCCGAGCTCCTCATCGACCCCCAGGCGCAGCGCACGTTGAACGAACGGCGTGCCCAGACGATCGCGAGCAACCTTGTCCGTGAGGCGATCGGAACCATCATCGTCTCTGAGCGTGCAGACGGGTCTCGGTACATCGTCGATGGTCAGCACCGGAAGCGTGCCTCTGAGTTGGCAGGGCTGGAGACCATCAGGGCGGACATCCACTACGGGCTCACCCAGGAACAGGAAGCCATTCTCTTCCTGATCAAGAACCGTGAGTCTCACAAACCACGGCCGATCGACGAGTACCACGTTGGTCTTACGGGAGGGGTCCCGCTGTTCGTCGACACCGACCGGGTCCTGAAGGCTCACCAACTCAGCCTGGGGTCCTCCTCGACCAATAGTGTCGGTGCGGTCTCGGGAGTTCTCCAGATCACGGACCGTTACGGGCCGACCGTACTGGACCGTACTCTCACCATTGCGGAAGAAGCATGGGGCCGCTCCGCTGAGTCCTGGGATGGCATGCTCCTGGGCGGCATCGGAATGTTCCTCGGTCGACACGGCGACCTCGTCAACGACTCGGAGCTTGCGAAGAAGCTGGAGCGTGTCGGTACGGCCGCGAAGTGGCGATCTCAGATCCTGAGTGCCTCGTCGAACGGGGGCTTCAACAACAGCGGGACGGGGTCCCGGATAAGCGTCGCCTACCGATTCGTTCTCGATGCGTGGAACAAGGGGCGCCGAGCCGCCAACAAGATCGAGGGCTGAGGTCGCCAAACCCCCAACGCCGGGCACTGGATTGCGGGAGGGGCCTGAGCAACTGTGGCAGGCCCCTTCTCAAGTTGGGTCGATGCTTACCTCAGCCCATTTCGCGCCAACGCTCGTACGAACGTGTGCCACGTCCTTTTCCGAACCCGCATCGTGGGGCCTTCTGCCTGCTTGGAGTCGCGTATGAGGGTGTCGTCATCACCATGTGCGCACTCCACACACTCCGTGCCGCTGCCGCCGCTGTACGAGGACTTGAACCACTGATGCTCTGACGTTGCCGTCATCAAGTCTCACTCCTTGCTTACCCTGTCGATGAGTTCGGTGGAGGACTCGAGGTCGAGTGCCTGGGCGCTGAGGTACTGGAACGCCAACCTATAGCGCTCCAGTTCCTCGGGCTTCTCCATGAACAGTCCACCGCCGAGGAGATCCACGTACACCACGTCCAGTTCAGCAGCCTGGCCGCGAAGGATGGCGAAGCTGCCGACGGCGGCTGCATGGGCGCCCCGGGCGAACGGCAGGACCTGAACCGTGACATGCGGGCGTTCGGCGATGGTGAGCAGGTGTGCGAGTTGTTCCCGCATGACCTCGCAGCCCCCTACCCGCCGCCGGATCGCGGCCTCGTCGATCACGCACCAGATGTGTGGTGGGTCGTCGCGGTCCAGCAGTTCCTGGCGCTTCATGCGGATGTCGACCATGTGTTGCACTTCGCGCTCGTCGCATTGCACTTCCGAAGCCCGGTGGACGGCCTCCGCGTAAGCACGCGTCTGGAGAAGCCCGGGCACGTACATGCAGGCGTAGTGGTCCTCGCGTACGACTTCGTCTTCCAGGGTGAGCATGAGGTTCATGGACTCGGGGATGGGGTCGGCGAGGGAGCGCCACCAGCCCTGGATCTTGGCGCCCTTCGCTAGTTCCACCAGAGCCATGCGCTCCGCGTCCGTCGCGCCGTATTCACGGCAGAGTGCGTCTACGGCCGGCCACTTGACCGTGCCTTCCTTGGTCTCGTAGCGACTCAGCGTTGCCTTCGAGATGCCGACGCGTGCGCCCGCCTCCTCAAGGGTCAGCCCTTTGACTTCCCTGAGTCGTCGCAGGTCGGCGCCGAGTTGGCGCCTGCGGGTGGTGGGTCCAACTGCCATGTCTGCGGCCCTTCGTGTCGGTCCAGTAGATCGTCGTGCTCGGTCCTCGGCGACGGCAAGACGGTGTGCGCCGGGGGCGCGCGACAGAGATGTGCACCTCCGTCCGCCCGTGATGAGAGTTCCATTTTGAGAGTTTCACTGCAACTCTAGGTGGTGTCCAAATCACAGCGCGCTACCAGAGGCGTCAGGGAAGGGAGTAGGTAAGGCATGGAAAGCTCTCTATGGGTGCCGACGCGGCCGTGGAACATGCCGTTTCTGGCGTCCGTCGAACAGGTGTCGCCCTTGCGGCGCGCTTTGCGGAACCATCTGGAGTACTGGGGGCTGCACGAACTGACAGACGCCGCCGAACTCTGCGTCAGCGAGCTGGTCGCCAATGTCATCAAACACGTCGGGGCGGGGACGCCGTCCACGCTCATCGCTTCGCTGAACGGCCCCCAACTGCGCGTCGAGGTCCACGACCCCGACCCTCGCGCGCTGCCTACTCTCGTCTGTACGGGGCTCGACGCAGAGGAGGGGCGAGGGATGGTACTGGTCGACGCCATGAGTGACCGCTGGGGTGTCGAGTTGACCGGCGACCGCAAGGTGACGTGGTGCGAGTTCCAGATGAACGTCGCCGGGGCTGACCGTGACGTACCCAGGCCTCGACTTGCCCGAGCAGCCGATGTGTTGAGTCTGTACAACGGTTCGGACTCGACGCCGTACCCGGTCGGTCGCGGGCGGTTGGATACGGCGGTGGCAGAGGAGGCGGCGATCGACGTCATCACCGACCTCCTCTACTGGTTCCGCGTGCACGGGCGGGACGTTGACGATGTCCTGGACCGAGCCCAAGCCCACTTCGAAGCGGAAAGTGCCGCTCGTCCCCTCTGAAAGCAATCGCGCCGCGGTCGACGTGTCCGGATCAGCTCGCCTGGATAGCCGAGTACGTCCACACGTCGGCCGGGAGGGGGTGCTCTAGGTGCCAGGTGATCGCCATCGGCTTGCTGCCGGTGTGCTTCACGTAGGTCGCCGGGCCGAGGAGCATCCACGGCTGGGATTTGCCTATGTCCGTGTTCTTGTAGCGACGCATGAACAACAGGACATGGCTGCCCCGGCGCGCGTGCTGCTGGTAACGCAAGCCCGTAGGGGAGTCGGCTGCCGTCGAGTTCTGGGACTCCCAGTGGAAGAGGGAGGGACTCAGTGCATAGTCCTTGTAGCGGACGGCGGGGGAGAAATCCTTCTCGTTCTTCTCCAGGGTGATGAGGAGCGCGTCCGTCTGGAACTCCTCGGACCACTCCACGCCCTGGGCGAAGGTTCGGGGCATCCGCCCACCGAAGCGTGCGACGCCGAGCGCCGCCAGGACCTCCGACCGGTTGTACGCGCTGTGGACCTTCAGCGGGATCTGGCCAAGGCGCCCGGAGAGCGCGATGGGGAAGTGGTCGGCCCGCTCGATGACGTACGACAACACCTGCCGGAGTTCGTCCCGCAGCGCTCGCTGCGGGCGCAGGGATGCCAGGCCCTCCTGGAAGCTCGTGAAGCCGCCCGCGTTGTCCCACAAGTTGAAGAACAGCATGCGGGCGTATGCCTGGTCGGTAGGGCTGAGCGCTTCGTACGGTGGAGCATCGTCCTCAAGGATGCGCAGGTAGGCCTGCGCGCGCTCGGGGTCATCCACGTGTAGGAAGGCGTGGACCCGCTTGAGCAGTGCCGCTTCGCCTGAAGGGGCGGTCTCGGTGATTCGGCCGGCTCGGCGCAGGACGGTCGTCCAGGAGTTGTCGCTCTTGTACAGCTCCTTGATCTCTCGGCGGCTCTCCCGGAGGTAGTCGGCGAGACGGAAGGTGTCATACTCCTTGACCTCCTTCACCAGTGTCCGGACTGTAGCGCCCAGTTGGGTTCGGATGTTGTCGAGGACTAGTTCTTTGGCCTTGCCCTCTAGGATGATCTGGCAGCCGGACGGCAATTGCGGGAAGTCACGCTCGATATGTTCGAGCAGCCGGTTCCGCGACAGGTTGGTCACGGCCCGGAACTGTTCCTCGAAGCGGAACTCGGCCCGGTGCTGTCCGATGAAGTCGAGAACCGTGAGCACCGGTTTAGTCTCGGTGCGTCGCAGCCCTCGTCCAAGCTGCTGGAGGAAGACGGTGGCGCTGTTGGTGGGCCGCAGTAGGAGCAGGGTGTCGACGTCCGGGATGTCAAGCCCTTCGTTGAACAGATCCACCGAGAAGATCACCTGAAGGTTGCCCTTCTGCAGGTCGGACAGCGCCTTGGCCCGTACGTCGGCAGGTGAGTCGCTATCGAGTGCCACGGCCCGGAAGTTGGCCTCGCGGAAGTAGGACGCCATGAAGTGGGCGTGGGCCTTGGTGACGCAGAAGCCGAGTGCACGCATGGCGCCGGGATCGGAGACCTTGTCCTGGATCTGCTTGATGACGATGCGGGCCCGCGCGGTGTTCCCCGTGAAGAGATTGCCGAGTTCCTGGTCGGCGTAGGAGCCCTTCTGCCAGGTGAGGTTCGTCAGATCCGTGCCGTCCGGGATGCCGAAGTAGTGGAAGGGGCACAGCAGGTCGTTCTCCAGTGCCTCCCAGAGCCTCATCTCGGCAGCGATGCGGCCGTCGAAGAACTCGTCCTGGACATTGAGCCCGTCCATCCGCTCCGGGGTGGCGGTGAGACCCAGCAGCTCCTTCGGCGCGAAATGGTCGATCACCCGCCGGTAGGTGGAGGCGGTGGCGTGATGGAACTCATCGATGACGATGACGTCGAAGTGGTCCGGAGCCAACTGCTCCAGCCGCTGGACGTTGAGTGACTGCACACTGGCAAAGACGTGGTCCCACGCGTGCGGGTCCGCGCCGCCATACAGCAACTCACCGAACGAGGCGTCGTCCAGCACTTCCCGGTAGGTGCGCAGGGACTGCTTGAGGATCTCCTTGCGATGCGCCACGAACAGCAGCCTCGGCCGACCGTCGGTCGACTCCTTGCACAGGTGGCGGTAGTCGAGGGCGGCCATCACGGTCTTCCCGGTACCCGTGGCCGCGACCAGCAGGTTGCGGTGCCGTCCGCGGATGTCGCGCTCGACGCTGAGCCGCTCCAGCATGTCCCGCTGATGTGGGAAGGGGCGTACCTCAAGGCCGGAGAGGTTGATCTTGAGATCGGTAGTCGATGTGGTCCCACTCGCCTGTGCCAGTGCTTCATCGAGGCGCTCACCGTGGAGATCGGGGTCGTACGTCTCGAAGGCCGTGTCGTTCCAATAGGCGTCGAAGGTCGCCTCGAACTTGTCCAGAACCGCGGGTGTCGCCACCGACGACAGACGCACGTTCCACTCCAGGCCGTCGAGTAGCGCCGCGCGAGACAGGTTCGAACTGCCGACATATGCCGTGTCGAAGCCTGTCCTGCGTCGGAACAGCCAAGCCTTCGCATGCAGTCGTGTCGAGCGGATCTCGTAGTTGACCTTCACGGTGGCACCGAAGTCGCGTACGAGCCGGTCGAGCGCATGGCGGTCCGTGGCGCCCATATACGTGGTGGTGATGACCCGGATCGGAACCCCGCGCTCCTTGGCGGCACGCAGGGAGTCCTCCAGCACGCGGATTCCGTACCACTTCACGAACGCGCAGAGTAGGTCGATGCGGTCCGCGGTCGCCAACTCGGCCCTGAGCTCGGAGCCCAGGCTGAGGTCCTCCGGCGAGTTGGTGAGCAGCGACGTTTCGGAGAGCGGGGTGAGCGGACGGATCGCGTAGGCTCCGGGCGCCTCCTGCTCGGCCAGCGCCAGCAACTGCCGAGGCCCGTCAACGATGGTGCTGACCGGCTCGGTACCGCTCTGATCGGCAGGGTCGGCGGCCAGCGACTCCAGGATCCGGTTGACGTAGGGGACCCGTTGGTCGGCAGGGAGCTGGTTGAGGCGGTGAGCGACCATGTCACCGATGTGCCGAGCCAGCACGTGAGCGGAGGACTCCGCGCTGACCTCTGCGTCGACGGGCTTCCAGCCGATGGCTTCGAGCTGCTCCAACTCGTCGCGCACGCGCTCGGTGACCAGCTTCTCGTAAACCCCGGCAACCGGCTGTGCCGCGACACCCGTCTTCTTCACCACGACCCCCTCGACGCGTCAACGTTGCTTAGTTCTAACAGCAGGCGCTGACATTCAAAGGATGTGGGCGGCCTGGGGAGGTGGAAGGGAAGGTTCCATTTCTCCGCGGGCAAGAGGCCGTGCCGGGCTCAAGGCATGAAACGCTCGGCCTCTCACCGGGAAAAAGAGCGAGCCACTCCGCCCCCTCACCCTTCGTTCGCGAGCCGGTCCAGCCACTCCCGTAGTAGGTGCTGCTCCGCCCCGCTGAGGGGTGTCTGGTCGGACAGGGCCGCGCGCAGGGCGCGGGCGGCGCCCTTGGGGCCGGGGGTCTGGACGGCCGGTCGTTCGTCGGTGATCGCGGTGACCATGGATTCGCGCAGGGTGGTCAGGAGGGCCGGGTCGCGGCGGTCCTCGGGCAGGGACAGCCACGTGAGGACCGCGCCGCGCGCCGTGGCGTGGATGATCTGCGCCGCGAGCTCCTCGTCGACGCGGAGCCAGCCCCCTGCGGCGAGGCGGTGGATGCGGCCCCTCAGGATCTCCATGCCGGCCTTGAAGGCGGCCGACCGGGTTCTGGTGGGGTCGGCGTACATCAGCATGTACAGCGCCGGGTTGGCGAGGCCGAACTCGACCGCGACGTCCCAGCCGGCCCTCAGGTCCGCGATGGGGTCCGGCGGGTCCGGGTCGACGTGCTTGGTGGCGAGGAACGCGGTGAAGCCGTACTCGGCCACCGCGTCGAGGAGTCCCTCCTTGTCGCCGAACAGCCGGTAGATGGCCGGCGGCTGCAGGCCCGCCGCGTCGGCGACCGCGCGGGTGGTGACCGCGTCGCGGCCCCCGCGCGTCAGCAGGCCGATGGCGGCATCGATGACCCGCTGCCGGGGCGGCTGCTCCCGGCCGTCCGGGAGCGCGGAGTCGGGCTTGTCGTCGGGGGCGCCGGTCCGGCGGCGTGGATGCGAAGGCACGTATCGATGATACCGGCGGGGGTGGTGCCGTCGTTAGTATCGGTGTTAGCGTGTACGTGCTTCCACTGGAAGCAGTGGGCTGTGACGTGGGGAGAGAACTGTGATCATCGTGACCGGAGCCACCGGACAGCTCGGCCGTCAGGTCGTCGAGAGGTTGCTCGCGCGCGTGCCGGCGGACCAGGTCGGCGTCAGCGTCCGTGACCCGCGGAAGGCGCAGGCCAAGGCGTTCGCCGAGCAGGGGGTGCGCGTGCGGCAGGGCAGCTTCACCGACGCCGGCAGCCTCGCCCACGCCTTCGAGGGCGCCACGCAGGTGCTCATCGTCTCCGTCGACAAGATGGGCGACGAGTGCGTCAAGCAGCACCGTGCCGCGATCGAGGGAGCCGTCGCGGCGGGCGCCCGCCGGATCCTCTACACCAGCCAGATGGGGGCCGGCGCGGCGTCGCGCTTCCAGGCGTGCCGCGACCACGCCGCCACCGAGGAGGCACTGCGCGACTGCGGCGTGCCGTTCACCTCGCTGCGCAACGGCTTCTACGCCGCCAGCGCGATGCACTTCCTCGACCACGCCGTGGAGTCCGGCCGGATCGAGCTCCCCGCCGACGGGCCGGTCGCCTGGACCGCGCACGCCGACCTCGCCGAGGCGACCGCCGCCATCCTGGCCGACGAGGGCTGCTTCGACGGTCCCACACCACCGCTCACCGGGACGCAGGCGCTCACCTTCGACGACATGGCCGGCCTCGCCACCGAGCTCACCGGCCGCACCTTCACGAGGTCCACCGCACCCGACGGCCGGTTCCGCGATCAGCTGGTGGACCAGGGCGTTCCCGCGGAGACGGCGGACCAGTTGCTGGGCATCTTCGCCGCCAGCCGGGCCGACGAGTTCGCCACCGTCGACCCGACCCTGACCGCCCTGCTCGGCCGCGAACCGGTCACCCTGGGCGCGGTGCTGCGCGAGCGGCTGTGCGGCGGGTGACTCAGTGGCCCGACCCGTCCAGGAACGCCGTCAGGGCGTCGAGGAGCATGGTGCTGCCCTGCTCCGCCATGTCCCGCTCCTGGGCCGTGTCACAGGTCTGGCGGAGGACGATCAGGGTGTTGCGCGGGCCCTGCTCGGTGAGCTCCATGGTCATCGTCGCGGGCTCGGGACGCCCCGGGACGTCCATGGCGGTGACCAGGAGGCGGTTCTCGACGACCTCCGCGTAGGAGCCGGTCAGCGGGAACTCTCCTCCGTCGGGCGTGAGCATCGTGGACTTCCAGGCACCACCGGGACGGACGTCCATCTCGACGGAGCCGGGGGCGGCGTGGGCCCACTGGGCGTACTGGTCGGGGGTGGTCCAGGCCTGCCAGACCCGCGCCGCGGGGGCCTCCAGGGTGCGGGTCAGGGTGTAGGAGAAGCCGCTGGCCGGGGTGGAGGTGGAGGTGGAGGTCTGCTCGGTGCTCATGTCGTCCTGTCTCCTCGGGTCGGTCGACCTGCTCGTGCCCGACGCCTCACGTCAGGCGTCAAGCGTCTCGCGTCGTGCGCTTCGGGTCGTGCGCTTCACTTACTGCGTGGGCTTGTCGCACCTGTAGACGGCCGCCGGTGCGGAAACTCATCGGTCCGCGGTGGCGGTCTCCCCGAGGCCGTGGCACTCCCCGTACGGCCGCTGCGAGCCGCACCAGCACGCCGTCCCCAGCTGCGGCGGCCACGCCACCGCGCGCCCCCGCGCCGCCAGTGTCGTCGCGTACTGCGGCAGCAGCGTCGGGTCGGCCGGTGAGGCGCCCTCCGAGGCCGCGAAGGCCTCGTACGACGGCACCGTGCCCCGTACGACGCCCAGGTTCGGGGTGCCCGAGGACGCCAGCTCGCGCAGTGCCGCCTCTATGGCCGCCAGGTGCTCCTCGTACGAGGGGTACTCGGCGGCCAGCGGCGGGTACGCCCCGACCAGTTCCGTCAGCTCGTCCGCCGGCCAGTGGAGCATCGCCACCGGGAAGGGGCGGGAGAGGGCCTCGCGGTAGGCGCCCAGTTCGGCGCGCAGGCGGGAGATCTCCGCCTCCAGGTCCGCCGGGTTGTCCGAGCCCAGGGACCACACGCGCTTCGGGTCGTGCAGTTCGTCCAGGGAGACGGGCATCGAGTGCAGGGTGTCGGCGAGGGCGTCCCACTCGTCGTGGGCGAGGCCCAACATCCTGCGGACCCGGTGGCGGCCGTAGAGGAGGGGGTGCGTGGCGTACGGCGGTTCCGGCACGTCCGTCAGGAGCAGACGGGCGCCCTCCGTGAAGGTCTCGTGCGCCGCCTCCAGCTCGTCGTGGGCCTCCAGGGACTCGGCCACGATCACCCAGGGGGCCGGGTCGCGCGGCGCCGACGTGCGGACGCCCTCGATGATCGCCCGGGCCTCCGCCTCGTGGCCGTACTCCCAGAGGTTCGACGCCTTGAGGGCGCGGACCAGGGACGGGTTCTCCAGTGCGGAAGGGCCGGCGTCGGAGGCGAGCAGGCGGTCGTAGAGCTTGGTCGCGGCCGTGCGGTCGCCGGACAGTTCCAGGTGGGCCGCGGCGCGCAGGAGCAGGGCCTCGGCGTCCTCGGGGTAGAGGCCGGCGGTCCGCTCCAGGCGTGCCGCTTCGGCGGTGTGGTCGACGTTCTCGGCGGGCGTGTCGGGGCGCATGGATGACACCGTACTGCCGCGAGGTGACGAAGGTGAGGGCCCTGTGGGCCCTCGTGCCCGCAGCTCCGGACGCCCACGGGGGCATCCGCCCGGAGGCGCGCGTGCAACGCGGCGGCCCCCGCCCGCATGCGCACCGGCACCGCGCCGGCACCGCACACCGGCAACGGGCCGGCACCACACACCGGCACGGCGCCGGCACCGGCAACGGACCGGCACCGGCACCGCACTCCGACAACGGACCGGCGCCGCACACCGGCACGGCACGGCGCCGCACAGCGGCAACGCGGTGGCGCTTGCCCGCGGTGGCACGCGTGCACAGGGGCGCACGCCCGCCGTGCCCGCACGCTCCCCTGGGCCGTCGGCGGAGGACGGCCCAGGGGCGGCCCCCTCTCGTCCTGTATAACTGGGGCTACAACTGGGGCAAACGCGTGTACGGGAGGAGTCGCCGATGACCCGAGGCCGGGCCGTCCTGCGTCCCCTTCTCGTCCTGCTGCTCGTCCTCGTCCCCGTCGCGCTCGTCGACGTGGGCAGCCTCTCCGCCACCGTCGCGCTCGCCGCGACCACCGCGGTCGGCTCCGCGCTCGCCCTCTGCGCCGTCGTCGCCGCCCGCTGCGCGCCCGCCGTGCCGCGCACCCGGGTGCGTACGGCCATCAGGGACCGGGACCTTCGTACGGCATTCCTGCCCCAACGTGATCCCGACGCCCCCGGCCGCCGCCGGCCCCGAGCGCCCGGACACGCCCTCCCGGCGACCGCCGCGTAGGGCACCCCTCCACCGAGGCCACCCCCTGCGCGGGTCGTGTCGTCATGCCGCCGTTCCCCTTGCCCGGCACGACGAGACCCCCGGAGGGCTCACCCACCCATGTCCGTTTTCGCCAGCCTGGTCGAGCGCCTCGCCGACCTGCTCCAGCCGCTGTTCGGAGCCTCGGCCACGGCCGCCGCCATCGTCCTGTTCACCGCCCTCGTACGGCTCCTCGTCCACCCGCTGTCCCGGGCCGCGGCGCGCGGGCAGAAGGCGCGCACCGAGCTCCAGCCGAGGATCGCCGAACTGCGCCGCAAGCACGCGAAGAACCCCGAGAAGCTCCAGCGGGCCGTGCTCGAACTGCACGCCGAGGAGAAGGTGTCGCCGCTGTCCGGCTGCCTGCCCAGCCTGTGCCAGGTGCCCGCCTTCTTCCTCCTCTACCACCTCTTCTCCAGCACCTCGATCGGCGGCGAGGCCAACGCGCTGCTCTCGCACCAGCTCCTCGCCGCCCCGCTCGGCGGACGGTGGGCCGACGCGCTCGGCGACGGCGGGGTGGCCGGGGACGCCGGGCTCGTCTACGCCGTGCTGTTCGCGTGCGTCGCCGGGGTCGCCGTCTTCAGCTACCGGCTCACCCGGCGGACGATGGCCGACCGTCCGGTGCTGCCGCCCGGCCGCGCCGGTGACGGGGAGCAGGTGCCGGGGCAGCAAGCGGTCACGGCGGTCACCAAGGTCATGCCGTTCATGTCCTTCTTCACCCTCGTCACCGTGGCCGTGGTGCCGCTGGCCGCCGCGCTGTACGTCGTCACCAGCACGACGTGGAGCGCCGTCGAACGGGCCGTTCTGTACCGCTGAAGTCAGGCGCGAGCGGCGGGGCTACGGTCCAGTACGTGAACGGGGTATTGCGGAGTGGACCCCGACCTTGGACGATCGACCAGTCCTCCGATGGCTGCGCACTGCCGCATCCAGGTCGCACCTCATCGGGCGGGCCGCCCGCGATCGAGGAGTTGGGGATCATGAAGCTGTTGCGAGTCGGTACGGCGGGGTCGGAGCGACCCGCGCTGCTCGACGCCGACGGGATTCTGCGAGACCTGTCGGGCATGGTGACGGACATCGACGGGGCCCTTCTCGCCGACGAGGCCGCGCTCGGCCGGGTACGGGCCGCCGCCGACGCCGGTGAGCTGCCCGCCCTGGACGCCACGGGGCTGCGGGTGGGGCCGCCCGTGGCGCGCATCGGCAAGATCGTGTGCATCGGGCTCAACTACCACGACCACGCCCGGGAGACGGGGGCCGAGCCGCCCGCCGAGCCCGTCGTCTTCTTCAAGGCGCCGGACACGGTGGTCGGGCCCGACGACACCGTCCTCGTGCCGCGCGGCTCGACCAGGACCGACTGGGAGGTGGAGCTGGCGGTCGTGATCGGGCGCACGGCCCGCTACCTGGGGTCGGCGGAGGAAGGGCTCGCGTGTGTCGCCGGGTACGCCGTCGCGCACGACGTGTCCGAGCGGGAGTTCCAGCTCGAGCGCGGCGGGACCTGGGACAAGGGCAAGAACTGCGAGACCTTCAACCCGCTGGGGCCGTGGCTGGTGACCGCCGACGAGGTCCCCGACCCGCAGCGGCTGTCGCTGCGGCTGTGGGTGAACGGGGAGTTGAAGCAGGACGGGACCACGGCGGAGCAGATCTTCCCCGTGGGAGAGGTCGTGCGGTACGTCAGTCGCTTCATGGTGCTGCGTCCCGGTGACGTCATCAACACCGGGACGCCGGCGGGGGTGGCGATGGGGCGGCCCGAGCCGAAGCCGTACCTGCGGGCCGGGGACGTCGTCGAGCTGGAGATCGACGGGCTCGGCCGGCAGCGGCAGGAACTCAAGGACGCGTAGGCGCCAGGAACTCGAGGACGCGTAGGCGCCCCGCCGGGGCGCGGGGGACCGCGGTGTGCCGTCGGCCGCGGGCCGTGTGCGGCTGGTCGCGCCCACGCGGCGCAGCCGCACACGCCACGGCCCCGCGCCCAGAGGGGCTTTCCGCTACGCCAGGAGGGAGGCGAGCCTGCGCCAGCCCTCTCTCGGGAGGGGGTCCGCGTCGGCGTCCTCCACCACCTGGAGGGCCACGTGGTCGGCGCCCGCGTCGTGGAAGGCGTCGATGCGGGAGCGGATCGTGTCGTCGTCGCCCCAGGCGAAGACGGCGTCGATCAGGCGGTCGCTGCCGCCGTCCGCGACGTCGGCGTCGGTGAAGCCGAGGCGGAGGAAGTTCCTGGTGTAGTTCGGGAACTCCAGGTACCGGGCGAGGTAGGCGCGGGCCGTCGCGCGGGCACGGGCGGGGTCGGCGTCGAGGACGACCTTGAACTCCGGGGCGAGCAGCGGACCCTCGCCGAGCGTCTCGCGGGCCTGCGCGGTGTGCTCGGGCGTGACGAGGTACGGGATCGCGCCGGCCGCCCGGTCCCGGGACAGCTCCAGCATCTTCGGGCCGAGCGCGGCCAGGACGCGGTGACCGGCCCGCATCCCCGCCTTGTCCAGGTCGTCGAGGTAGCCGACCATCGTCGAGTAGGGGCGGCTGTACCCCTCCACCCGCGGGCCGTGGCTCACGCCGAGGCCGAGCAGGAAGCGGCCGGGGTGGGCCACCTCCAGCTCGGCGAAGCCCGCCGCCGCCTCGGAGGCCGTGTGGTCCCAGATGCTCTGGATGCTGGTGGCGACGACGATGCGCGAGGTCGCCTCGATCAGCGGAGCGGCGTTCCGGGCGGCGCTGTTGCCGCCGAGCCACACGGCACCGAACCCGAGCCGCTCCACCTCGGCGGCGGCCTCGGCCCGTTCGCCGGCACGCTCCGGGTCCTCGGCGCGCAGGCCCGCGCTCCAGATGCCGTACCGCCCGATCGATTCCTTCACGGAAGCCGTCTCGTCGTTCATGGGCTGCGATCCCTCCGGTGGGGTGTCGTGATCGTTCCTCGTGCCTGCACCGCGTGCCAACCGGAGGGACCGGGGAGTGCATTCCCGGGGGCCGCCGTACGGGCTACTCGCCCAGGAAACGCTCCAGCGCCTCCACCACGAGCCGGTGGTCCTCCACCTGCGGCAGCCCGGAGACCGTCACCGCGCCGACCACACCGACGTCGGCCACCGTGATCGGGAAGGAGCCGCCGTGCGCCGCGTAGGTGTCGGCGTCGAGCCGCGAGGACTCCTCGAAGGTCGTGCCCTTGGCCCGGAAACGGGAGCCGACCAGGTACGACGCGGAGCCGTACCGCTCCACCACCCGGCGCTTGCGGGCGATCCAGGCGTCGTTGTCGGGGGTCGAACCGGGCACGGCGGCGTGGAAGAGCTGCTGCCCCGCGCGGTGGATGTCGATGGCGACCGGGGCCTGCCGCTCCCGGGCCAGCTCGACCAGGAGGGAGCCGAGCGCCCACGCGTCGTCGTTCGTGAACCGGCGGAAGACCAGGCGGCGTTCCTGCGCCTCCAGCTCCTCGACGGTCGGGGCGGGGGAGGACGGGGACCTGTCGCGGCCGGGGCTCACAGGGCCACCACCGCTGAGTCGCGGGCCGACCGGCGGGCCGCCTCCAGCACGTCCAGCGCGGCGGCCGCCTCCTGGGCGCCGACCGGGTTCGGGCCGCCGGCCAGCAGGGCCCGCGCCACCGCCGCGTAGTAGGCGGGGTAGTCGCCCGGGACGGTCTCCACCACGCTTCCGCCGCCGGTCACCGGGGACTCCCCGGCGCCCACGCGGCCCCACAGCGACTCGTCCTCCTCGCCCCAGCCAGGGCCGGGCCGCTTGCCCTCGCGCAGCGCCGCCTCCTGCGGGTCCAGGCCGTGCTTGACGTAGCCGGCCTTCGAGCCCAGCACGCGGAAGCGGGGGCCGAGCTGGGCGGCGGTGGAGGAGACGTAGAGGTGGGAGCGGACGCCGTTCGCGTGCGTGATCGCGATGAACGTGTCGTCGTCCGCCTCCGCGCCCGCGCGCCGCACGACCGACTCGGCGTACACCTGCGTGGCCGGGCCGAACAGGACGAGCGCCTGGTCGACGACGTGGCTGCCGAGGTCGTACAGGAGACCTCCGATCTCTGCCGGGTCGCCGGACTCGCGCCAGCCGCCCTTCGGCTTCGGCCGCCAGCGCTCGAAGCGGGACTCGAAGCGCCACACGTCACCGAGCGCGTCCTCGGCGAGCAGCTTGCGCAGGGTGAGGAAGTCGTTGTCCCAGCGGCGGTTCTGGAAGACGGACAGGAGCAGGCCGCGCTCCTCGGCCAGCGCCGCCAGCTCGCGGGCCTCGGCCGCCGTGCCCGCGACCGGCTTGTCCACCACGACCGGCAGACCGGCCTCCAGGGCGCGCCTCGCGAGCGGCACGTGCGTCTTGTTCGGGGACGCGATGACGATCAGGTCCAGCTCGGCGGCCCGGTCGAACAGCTCGTCGGGGGTGGCGGCGGTCCGCACCTCCGGGAACTCGGCGCGGGCCTGCTGCTGCCGCTCGGGGTTCGAGGTGACCACCGTGTCCAGGGCCAGGCCCTCGGTGGCGGCGATCAGCGGGGCGTGGAAGACGGAACCCGCGAGTCCGTAGCCGACGAGGCCGACGCGCAGCGGGCCGCCCGGGGCGGTGCCGGTGGGATTGCCGGGAGGAGTACCAGTCATGCCCCCTACTTTCGCAACGGTGTTGCCAAAGTGCAAGCGCCGGAGACAATGGGGGCGTGAACAGGACGAACGGCGGAGGTACGGGTGCGGTCCCCGCGCGGGGCGCGGGCGTGCGGCGCGCGGCGGCGCGCGGTGTGAGGGGGACGGCGTCGGGCAGCGGCATGCGGGGCGCGGCGGGCGGCGCCAACCTGCTCGCCCTGCGCAGCCACAACACCGCCCTGGTGCTCGACCTGCTGCGCACCGCCGGCGCCGAGGGCATCAGCCGGCTGGAACTCGCCGAGCGGACCGGGCTCACCCCGCAGGCGGTCAGCAAGATCACCGCCCGGCTCCGGGAGGAGGGCCTCGCCGCAGAGGCCGGGCGCCGCGCGTCCACGGGCGGCAAGCCGCGCACGGTACTGCGGCTGGTGCCGGAGGCGGGCCACGCGCTCGGCGTGCACCTGGACCGGGACGAGCTGCGGGCGGTGCTGGTCGATCTCGACGGCGCCGTGGTGGGGGAGCGGCGCTCCCCGCTGGACCTGGGCGCGGGCGCGACGGCCGTGGTGGAGGCGGTGGCGCGGGTCGCCGGGGAGCTGGCGGCGGACACCCTGCGTCCACCGGGCGGTGCCCTCGCCGCGGCCCCCACCCTCCTCGGCCTCGGCGTCGCCCTGCCCGGCCCGCTCGACCACGTCCGGGGCGTGCTGCACCGGGTCACGGGCTTTCCGGAGTGGGACGGCTTCCCGCTGCGGGACGCCCTGGCGCGGCGGCTCGGGGTGCCGGTCGTCGTCGACAAGGACACCAACGCGGCGGCGCTCGGTCTCGCGGTCGGCGGGGTGGGGCGTGGTGGCGGCTGGGGGGGTGGTGCCGGTGGTGCCGGTGGTGCAGGCGGTGCCGGTGGTGCTGGCAGTTCAGGTGGTGCCGGTGGTGCAGGCGGTGCAGGCAGTTCCGGTGGTGCCGGTGGTGTCGGTGGGGCAGACGGCGGCTCCGGTGGTGCCGGTGGTGATGAAGTCGGCGGGACAGGCGGTGGTACGCGGAACGCCGCGGGTGCCGGCGCGGGCGGCGCGGGCGGTGCGGTGGGCACCCCGGGTGGTGGCGCGGGCGCGAGAGGCGCTGCGGAGGGTGGCGCGGGGGGCTCCTTCGCCTACCTGCACCTCGGTACGGGGCTCGGCGCCGGCCTGGTGATCGGCGGCTCCGTGCACCGGGGCGCACGGACCGGCGCGGGGGAGTTCGGGCACCAGGTCATCCAGCTGGACGGGCCGCCCTGCACCTGCGGCGCCCGCGGTTGCGTAGAGGCCCTGTGTCTCGGTGCCGTCGCCCGCGGCGACCTCGCGGAGGCGGCCAGGGTGCTGGGCGCGGGGGCCGCGAACCTCGCCGGGCTGCTGGACATCGACCTGGTCCTGCTGGGTGGCCGGACGGTCGCCGCCGCGCCCGAGGCGTTCGTCCACGGCGTCGGCGCCGTCCTCGACGCCCGCGCCCGGCGCGAGGGCGGCCACGGCGCCGTACCGGTGCGGATCGCGCCCGGAGGGACCCGCGCGGTCGCGGAGGGCGCGGCCCAGCTCCTGTTGGCGCCGCTGTTCGGACGGGGGAACGGAGGCTGAGCAGACCGGAGGGCACGGAAGCCCACTCGGCCCCTGGCCGGCAACCACTCGCCCCTGGCCGGTCCCACCCGCCCTCGGCGGAGGGACGGGGCCGAGCCGGGTGGAGGCGGCGGCTCCCCCGTCACCCCCGTCTGCGACCATCCCTGCGTGGACTACCCGAACGACCAGGCCCCGGGCGCCCCCGTCCGCTCCGGGATCCCGGAGCACGGCCGCGTGCCGAAGTACTACGCCGTCAAGGCGCGGATCGACCGTCTCGTCGGCGAACTGGGGGAGGGCGGCGCCATCCCCACCGAGCGGGACCTCTCCGAGCGGTACGGCGTCGCCCGCGAGACCGTGCGCCAGGCCCTGCGCGAACTCGTACTGGAGGGCAAGCTGCGCAGGCAGGGGCGCGGCACCGTGGTCGCGGGCCCCAAGCTGGAGCAGCCGCTCTCCCTGGCCAGCTACACCGAGGGCGTCCGGCGCCAGGGCCGTACCCCCGGCCGCGCGCTCGTCACCCTCGACCGCTTCCCCTGCCCCGACGCGCTCGCCGCCGAGACCGGCCTCACCCGCGGGGAGCCCGTCTGGCACCTGGAGCGCGTGCTGCTCGCCGACGACGAGCGGGTCGGCCTGGAGAGCACCTACGTCGCCGTCGCCCGGGTCCCCGGCCTGGACACCGCCTTCGACCCGGACTCGTCCTTCTACGCCCACCTCGCCGCGCAGGGCATCGCCTTCGGTGACGCCGACGAACGCATCGAGACCGTGCTCGCCACCCCGCGCGAGGCCCTGCTCATCGGCACCCCGCCGGCCCTTCCGATGCTGCTCATCCACCGCGTCTCGCGGGACACGGAGGGCCGCCCGCTGGAACGCGTCCGGACGCTGTACCGGGGCGACCGCTTCTCCTTCACGACCCACCTGGGTGGCTGAAAACCACCCCTGTCGCATACCCGTTTTCATAACGAAAAGATAACGGGTCTAGCCCAAACGTGATGACCAGTTCACGCTCCCGTTGTCGGCCGGATTCCTCCGGTTCCCCGATGTCAAGGAGCGTGGCGGTCGTGAGAGTGATAGTCGTCGGAGCCGGCGTGGTGGGCACCATGCACGCCTGGCACGCAGTGAACCGCGGCCACGAGGTCGTACAGATCGAGCGCGAGACCGAGGCGCGCGGCGCCTCGCTGCGCAATTTCGGCCAGATCTGGGTCAGTGGCCGCGCGGGTGGCGAGGAGCTGGAGACCGCGTTGCGGGCCCGGGAGCTGTGGGAGGAGATCGGCGGCCGGGTCCCGGCGCTGGGCTTCCGCCCGAACGGCTCCCTGACCCCCCTGCGCGGCGACCTGGAACGCGCCGTCGCCGAGGCGGCCGTCGCCCGCCCGGACGCCGCCGCCCGCGGCCACAAGCTCCTCACCCCCGGTGAGGCCCGCGCCCTCAACCCCGCCCTGCGCGGCGAGTTCGACGCCGCGCTGTACTGCGAGCGTGACGCCGCCGTCGAACCGCGCACCGCCCAGCTCGCCCTGCGCGCCGAGCTGCTGAAGTCCCCGCGCTACACCTTCCTGCCCGGCCGCGAGGTCCGCGACGTCGTCGGCGAGCGGGCCGTCCGCGACGACCACGGCGACACCCACACCGGCGACGTCGTCGTCCTGTGCACCGGCGCCTGGCTCGGCGGCCTCGTGCGCGAGCTGGCCGGGCCCGACCTGCCCGTGCGCCGGGTCCGCCTCCAGATGATGCAGACCGACCCCCTCGGCGAACCGCTGACCACCTCGGTCGCCGACGCCGACAGCTTCCGCTACTACCCCGCGTACGGCTCGCCCGCCCTGGACGAGCTGAACGCGCGGCAGCCGCAGCCCGCGACGGCCGCGGAGCACAAGATGCAGCTGCTGATGGTCCAGCGCGCCGACGGCGGCCTGACCATCGGCGACACCCACGAGTACGAGCACCCCTTCGCCTTCGACACCGTCGAGGACCCCTACGAGCACCTCACCGGTGTCGTCGAGTCCCTCCTCGGCCGCCCGCTGCCCAGGATCCGCCGCCGCTGGGCCGGGGTGTACGCGCAGTGCACCGACAAGAGCCGCGTCGTGCACCGCCAGCGGGTGCGCGACGGGGTGTGGCTGGTCACCGGGCCCGGCGGGCGCGGCATGACCTGCTCCCCCGCGATAGCCGAGACCACCGCGAACGAACTGGGCTGGTGAACACCATGACGACCCCCGACGCCACCCCCGCCCCCGACATCCGCCTCGTCGTCCTCGACATGGCCGGCACCACCGTCGCCGACGGCGGCCTTGTCGAGCGCGCCTTCGACGCCGCCGCCCGCGAGCTCGGCGTCGAGCCCGGCACCCCGGACCACACCCACAAGCTCGACTACGTCCGCGCCACCATGGGCGAGTCCAAGATCTCCGTCTTCCGGCACCTGTTCGGCGACGAGGACCGCGCCCAGCACGCCAACACCGCCTTCGAGAAGGCGTACGGCGCCCTCGTCGACGAGGGCCTGGTCGCCCCCGTCCCCGGCGCCCGCGAGACGATCGGGGAACTCCTGGACGGCGGCCGTACCGTCGTCCTGACCACCGGCTTCGCCCGCGTCACCCAGGACGCCATCCTCGACGCGCTCGGCTGGCGCGACCTGGTGCCGCTCACCCTGTGCCCCGCCGACGCCGGGGGACGCGGACGGCCCTACCCGGACATGGTGCTGGAGGCCTTCCTGCGCACCGGGGCCGCCGACGACGTACGCCAGGTCGCCGTCGTCGGCGACACCTCGTACGACGTGCTCAGCGGCGTACGGGCCGGCGCGGGACTGGTCGCCGGAGTACGCACCGGCGCGCACGGCGACGACGCCTTCCGCGCGGCGGGCGCGACCCACGTCCTCGACTCCGTCACCGGCCTGCCCGCCCTCCTGCGGGGAGCCGGCTGATGGCCACCAGCGGAACCAGCGGAACCAGCGGAACCAGCGGGACCACCGGGCCCACCGGGACCGGCAAGACCACCGGGCCCACCAGGACCACCGGGACCGGCAAGCCCACCGGCACCAGCGGCATCCGCTTCGACCACGTCACCGTCGCCTACGACGGCAACGTCGTGCTCGACGACCTGGACCTCACCGTCGAACCCGGCGAGGTCATGGCGCTCCTCGGGCCGTCCGGATCCGGCAAGACCACCGCGCTGCGGGCGGTCGCCGGGTTCGTGCGGCCCGCCTCGGGGCGGGTGTTCCTCGGCGACCGCGACGTCACCGACGTGCCCCCGCACCGGCGCGGCATCGGCATGGTCGTCCAGCAGTACGCCCTGTTCCCGCACATGCGGGTGGCGGACAACGTCGCCTTCGGGCTGCGCGCCCGCAAGGTCCCCCGGGCCGGCATCCGGGAGCGGGTCGCCGAGGCGCTGGACATGACCGGCATGGGCGCCTACGCCCGCCGCTACCCCCGCGAGCTGTCCGGCGGCCAGCAGCAGCGCGTCGCCATCGCCCGCGCGCTCGCCATCCGGCCGGACGTCCTCCTCCTCGACGAACCGCTGTCCGCGCTCGACGCCCAGCTGCGCTCCGGCATGCTCGCCGAACTGGCCCGCCTGCACCGCGAACTGCCCGACGTGTCCCTCCTGTACGTCACCCACGACCAGGTGGAGGCACTGACCCTCGCCGACCGGATCGCCGTGATGGACAAGGCCCGCCTCCAGGCCTGCGGCACCCCGCGGGAGCTGTACCGGGCGCCGGCCAACGAGTTCACGGCGTCCTTCGTGGGCAACGCGAACCTGCTGCCGGTGACGGTGGGCGGCGGGGGAGTGGTCCTCGGGGACACCGAGATCAAGGTCGACACGGGAGGCGCCGCGCGGGGCGCGTCGGCCACCCTGTGCGTACGGCCGCACCTGGTCGGGCTCGGTGACGGGCCCAACCGGCTCACCGGGACGCTCAGGGAGATCCAGTGGCGGGGCTCCACACACCGGCTGTACGTCGAGGTGGCCGGCCACCGCGTGATGGCCGACCTGCGCGAGCTGCGGGACCCGCCCGCCCACGGGGACAAGGTCACCCTGCACTTCGCCCCGGACGACGCCGTACTGCTCGCGGCCGAGGTGGGCGGGCATGGCTAGGACGACGCCGCTCGGCACCCCGGCCACCGGGGAACGGACCCGTGCCACGGTCCCGGCCTGGGTCTGGGCCCTGCCTCCCGTGGCCCTCCTCGCCCTCTTCTTCCTCTACCCCCTCGCCCTCGTCGTCCAGCAGTCCTTCCAGCCCGACACCGGCGGCACCTCCCTCCAGCCCTACGCCGACGTCTTCGCCTCGGAAGCCTTCCGGGAGGCGCTGTGGACCACGGTGTGGCTGGCGGTCGCCGCCACCGCCGGCTGCCTGGTCCTCGGCTTCGTCCTCGCCCTGGTCATCGCCTTCGTGCCGTTCCCGGGCGCCCGCGCCGTCTCCCGGTTCATCGACGTCTTCCTCTCCTTCCCGTCCTTCCTGATCACGCTCGCCCTGCTCTTCGTCTACGGCTCGGTCGGCATGGCCAACGGGGCGTGGACCGACGTCACGGGCGCCGCCGAGGGGCCGTTCCAGTTCCTCACCACGCCCTGGGGCGTGCTGCTCGCGGAGATCACGTACTTCACGCCGTTCGTGATGCGCCCGCTGCTCGCCGCCTTCTCCCAGCTGGACACCGCTCAGCTGGAGGCCGCCAGTTCGCTGGGCGCCCGTGCGCCCCGCATCGTCCGGCAGGTGATCCTGCCGGAGGCGCTGCCCGCCCTCGCGGCCGGCGGGAGCCTGGTCCTCGTCCTGTGCCTGAACGAGTTCGGCATCGTGCTGTTCACCGGCGCCAAGGGCGTCACGACCCTGCCGACGCTCGTCTACGGCAAGGCGATCCTGGAGTCCGACTACCCGGGCGCCTGCGTGGTCGCCGTCGTCAACGTCCTGATCTCCGTGGGCCTGTACGGCCTCTACCGGGTGGTGAGCCGTCGTGCTGGTGCATAGCCGCAGGGCGAGGTGGGCCGTGTGGACGGTCTTCCTCCTCCTCTTCCTGCCCCTGTTCGCCCTCCCGCTCCTCGTCGTCCTCGGCGCCTCCCTCGCCACCAACTGGTCCAGCGTCCTGCCCTCCGGCCTCACCACGGCCCACTACCAGGCGGCCACCCGCGGCGAGGCCCTCCAGGCGCTCACCACCAGCCTGGTCACCGCCGTCACCGCCAGCCTCCTCGCCCTCGCCACCGGGACCTGGGCCGCGCTCGCGGCGGCGGCGATGAGGAAGCGGCACCGCAAGGCGCTCGACGCCCTGTTCGTGCTGCCCCTCGCCGTGCCCTCCGTCGTCGTCGGCCTCGCGACCCTGGTCGCCTTCTCCCAGCCGCCGATGCTGCTCAACGGCACCCGCTGGATCGTGATCATCGCCCACACCGTCCTGGTCACCGCCTTCGCCCACCAGTCCGTCTCCGCCGCGCTCACCCGCCTCGACCCGGCGTACGAGCAGGCCGCCGCCTCCCTCGGCGCCTCCCCGGCCCACGTCCTGTGGCGGGTCAGGCTGCCGCTGCTGCTGCCGTCCCTGAGCGCCGCCGCCGGCCTGTGCTTCGCCCTGTCCATGGGCGAGCTGAGCGCCACGATGATGCTCTACCCGCCCGACTGGACCCCGCTGCCGGTGCTGATCTACGCGGCCACCGACCGCGGCGCCCTGTTCGCCGGCTCCGCCGTCGCCGTGGTCCTCATGGCGGCGACCCTCCTGGTGCTGCTCGCGGTCTCCCGGATCCGCACCAGAGCCTCGTACCGCTGACCGACCGCACACCCACCCCGTGCAAGGAGTTCACCTCGCCATGCCCAGGAACACCGCCAAGCCGCTCGCCGCCCTCTGCGTCCTCGCCCTCCCGCTGACCGCCTGCGGCGGCAACTCCGCCGCCTCCGACGAGAACGTCGTCACCGTCTACAGCGCCGACGGCCTCAAGGGCGAGCACGGCGACGGCTGGTACGACCGGATCTTCAAGGACTTCGAGAAGGAGACCGGCATCAAGGTCGAGTACGTCGAGGGCGGCTCCGGCGCGATGGTGCAGCGCGCCGTCCGCGAGAAGCGCAACCCGCAGGCCGACGTACTCGTCACCCTCCCGCCGTTCATCCAGCAGGCCGACACCAAGGGCCTGCTGCAGAAGTACGTCCCCGAGGGCGCCGACCGGGTCGACGGCGCCGACAAGGCGGCGGGCGGCACCTGGACCGCCGTCGTCAACAACTACTTCGGGTTCGTCCACAACACCAAGGAGCTGAAGCAGGCCCCCACCACCTGGGAGGAACTACTCGACGGCAGGTACAAGGACAAGATCCAGTACTCCACCCCCGGCGTCGCCGGCGACGGCACCGCCGTCCTCATCAAGGCCATGCACGACTTCGGCGGCGAGAAGCCCGCCATGGAGTACCTGAAGAAGCTCCAGGCCAACAACGTCGGCCCGTCCGCCTCCACCGGCAAGCTCGCCCCCAAGGTCGACAAGGGCGAACTGCTCGTCGCCAACGGGGACGTCCAGATGAACTACGCCCAGTCCAAGACCATGCCGAACCTCGGCATCTGGTTCCCGGCCCGCGAGGGCGGCAGGCCCACCACCTTCGCCCTGCCCTACGCGGCCGGCCTGGTCACCAAGGCCCCGCACGGCGACAACGGCAGGAAGCTCCTCGACTACATGCTGAGCCAGAAGGCGCAGGCGCAGGTCAGCGAGGTCGGCGGCGGCTTCGCGGCCCGCCAGGACGTCAAGGCCACCGACGCCGACGCCATCGCCCTCACCAAGCTGATGGACGGCGTCGAGGTCTTCGAGCCCGACTGGAACGACATCGAGAAGAACCTCACCTCCTACATCGACGCCTGGAAGGAGGCCACCGGAAGCTGAGACGGCCGTTCCCACAAGATCCTGCTCTGTTTAGGCTGGGGCGCACGCAGGACCGCGTACGGCAGGAGATCCCGCACATGGCAGACCGCAAGCCCATCGAGTCGTGGCTCACCGACATGGACGGGGTCCTCATCCACGAGGGCGTGCCGATCCCCGGCGCCGACGCCTTCATCAAGAGGCTCCGCGAGTCCGGCAAGCCCTTCCTGGTGCTCACCAACAACTCGATCTACACCCCGCGCGACCTGCACGCCCGGCTGCGCCGCATGGGCCTGGAGGTGCCGATCGAGTCCATCTGGACCTCGGCGCTGGCCACCGCCAAGTTCCTGGACGACCAGCGCCCCGGCGGCTCGGCCTACGTCATCGGCGAGGCCGGGCTGACCACGGCCCTGCACGACATCGGCTACATCCTCACCGACCACGACCCCGACTACGTGGTCCTCGGCGAGACCCGCACGTACTCCTTCGAGGCCATGACGAAGGCGGTACGGCTCATCAACGCCGGCGCCCGGTTCATCTGCACCAACCCCGACGAGACCGGCCCCTCCACCGAGGGGCCGCTCCCGGCGACCGGCGCGGTGGCCGCGCTGATCACCAAGGCGACCGGCAAGCAGCCGTACTTCGCCGGCAAGCCCAACCCGCTGATGATGCGCACCGGGCTCAACGCGATCGGCGCACACTCCGAGACCAGCGCGATGATCGGTGACCGCATGGACACCGACGTGCTGGCCGGCATGGAGGCCGGGATGCAGACCTTCCTCGTGCTCACCGGCCTGACCCGGCCCGAGCAGATCGAGGACTTCCCGTACCGCCCGTCCAAGGTGGTCGACTCGATCGCGGACCTCGTCGAGCTGATCTGAACCCGTAAACCCGCGGACCCCGGGGACAGCCCGATCGGAGCAGTCGGGCCCTCGCGCAGGATGCGGGGGCCCGCCTCGCGGGGGAGCCTCCAGGTAACTGGAGGTGCACGATGAGTTCGCTGAAGGTCACTGTCTGTGCCGGTGCGGCACTGGCCCTGGTGCTCACGCCGGTCGCCCCGGCCGCGTACGCGGCGGACGGCGGCGGAGTCTCGGTGACTCCGTCCTCCCCGGCCCCCGGGGGCGACGTCACGCTGCGCGTGTCCGACTGCGCCGCGACGACGGCCCTCGCCACGTCGGCGGCGTTCGACTCCGAGGTACGGCTCTCCCCGGCCGGCGAGGACGGGGAGCTCGTCGGCTCCGGCCGGATCCGCTCCACCACGGACGCCGACGCCCACGCCGTGTGGGTCACGTGCGGCGACGCCGTCCGCCGGGGCACCGTCACCGTCGCCGAGCGGCGCCGCCCGGCGACTCCCACCGCCCCCGCCTCGCCCGTCGCCCCCGTCGACGCGGGCGGTGGCGGCGCCGTGCGCCTGGCCGCCCCGGACACCCGGGACGAGGCCCGGCCCGCGCCTCCCGGCACGGCGCACACCGTGACCGGCCTGGTCCTCGCGGCCATCGCCGCCGTCGCCGTCGCGCTGCGCGGCGTCCGCAGCCGCAACGGCGGGGCGGGCTGACCCGTGTCCGGACAGGACGAGCGGAGCCCCGCCGGTTCCGGCCGCACGGTGACCGGCATCGCCTGGGTGGTGCTGCTGCTCGGGCTGTGGCTGTGGGGCCGCGAGGCCACCGACGTGCGCGCGGGCGTGCCCCGGCCGGCCACCGGCGACATGGCGGCGGCCGGCCGGCCCCCCGACATACCGCTGCCGCCCGCCCACGCACCGCTCGACGAGGCGCCGCCGCAGCGGCTGGACATCCCCGGACTCGGCCTGCGGGCCCCGGTCGTGGCCCGCGGCCTCGACACCAGGGGCGCCATCGAACCGCCGCCCTACGACCGGCCCGGCACCGTCGGCTGGTACGCGGACGGCGTGACACCGGGCGCGGCCGGGACCGCGCTGCTGGTGGGCCACGTCGACACCGAGACCCGGCCCGCCGTCTTCTACGAGGTCAGCACCCTGGAGCCCGGCGAGACGATCCGGGTGGTCCGGGACGACGCCGAGGTCGCCGAGTTCACGGTCGACGACGTCCAGGTCCTCGCCCGCGACGGCTTCGACGCCCGGCAGGCCTACGGTCCGCGCGGCACGGGACGCGCCGAACTCCGCCTGATCACCTGCGGCGGCACCTTCGACCGCGCCACCGGCACCTACACGGCCAACGTGATCGTCTCGGCGTACCTGACCGGAACGGGCGCCCAGGGGGCGGCCCGTGACTGACCGTCGGCACGAGGACGGTCGGCCGGGAAACCGGCCCATGGGGCGTGAGCGGCGGCAGAGCCCCTTGATACTGTGCGCCGATGTCAGAGACCAAGAAGTTCCAGGTCACCTTCGACTGCGCGGAACCGGAGCGCCTCGCCCGCTTCTGGTGCGAGGTGCTGGGGTACGTCGTACCGCCACCGCCCGAGGGGTTCGCCACATGGGACGACTACAAGGAAGCGCAGCCGCCTGAGCAGCGGGATTCCTGGTTCGCCTGCGTCGATCCCTCCGGCGTGGGCCCGCGGTTGTACTTCCAGCGCGTCCCCGAGGGCAAGGCCGCCAAGAACCGGGTGCACCTCGATGTGCGGGTCGGCACCGGACTCGTGGGCGAGGAGCGCCTCGCCGCGCTCGAGGCCGAACGCGCGCGACTGGTCCCACTCGGCGCGGTACACGTGCGAACGCTGTACGACGGCACCGACTCGTGCATCCCGATGCTGGACATCGAGGGCAACGAGTTCTGTATCGACTGAGACGTCTCCGGCTCGGCCCCTGACCGGCGCCGCCCGCAACGGCTCCTCGGCGCACTCGTGGCCTGTCGTGGGCGTATGTCACGATTGAGCCTTGGAACAGTGCACCCAGGGGGGTCGGATGTACGGCAGCAGGGGGGCCGGAGCGTTGTCCACGAGGCGAGCGTCCGCGGCGGTGCTGGGGGCGGTGCTGTTGCTCGCCGGCTGCTCGTCCTCCGGGGACGGGGACGACGAGGACAAGAACGCGGGCGCGGGGATCACGCAGCAGCCCAGGGAGACCGACCCGTTCTGGGTCAACCCCGACGGCACGGCGGCCCGGCAGGTGGCCTCCCTGGAGAAGTCCGGGAAGAAGGAGCAGGCCGCGAGGATCCGCAAGATCGCCGAGCAGCCGACCGGCGAGTGGATCAGCCCGGAGAACCCCGAGGAGCAGGCCCGCGGTTTCACCGAGGCCGCCCACGAGGCCGGACGCACCGCGCTGCTCGTCCTCTACAACGTCCCGCACCGCGACTGCGGCCAGTACTCGGGCGGCGGCGCCGCCGACGGCAACGCGTACCGCGCCTTCGTCGACGGCGTGGCCGCGGGCATCGGCGACCGCGCCGCCACCGTCATCCTGGAACCGGACGCGGTGCTGCACCTGGTGGACGGCTGCACCCCCCAGGAGTTCCACGAGGAGCGCTACGACCTCCTCAAGGGCGCCGTCGCCAAGCTCACGGCCCTGAAGAACACCAAGGTCTACCTGGACGCGGGCAACGCCGGCTGGGGCCACCCCGACCAGATCTTCGAACCGCTGAAGCGGGCCGGCCTCGACCAGGCCGACGGCTTCTCGGTCAATGTCTCGAACTTCTACACCACCGAGGACTCCATCGCCTACGGCAAGCAGCTGTCCGCCAAGGTCGGCGGCAAGCACTTCGTCATCGACACCAGCCGCAACGGCAACGGCCCCTACACCGAGGGCGATCCGGGCGAGCGCTGGTGCAACCCGCCGGGCCGCGCCCTCGGCGAGACCCCGACGACGAAGACGGCCGACCCCCTCGTGGACGCCTACCTGTGGGTCAAGCGCCCCGGGGAGTCGGACGGCGAGTGCAAGGGCGGCCCGAAGGCCGGCGAATGGTGGCCGGAGTACGCACTGAAGCTGGCGCAAGGGACGACCCCCTAGGGGCGCGGGGCTGTGACAGGTGCGGCCACCGCCGCGTGCGCGCGACGAGCCGCAGCGCTCCCGCACCCCGAGGCACAGCCTGCGGGAGCGTCAGGGGACGTGCACCCACTGCGCCTTGGAGGGCGTCCCCTCCCCGTCCGTCACGAACATCATGTACCAGCCCGACTGGACCAGGTTCTTGTTCTCCGGGACCGTCACCGTCAGCCTGTCCCCGTCCGCCTTGAAGTCCAGCGCGATGGACCGCTGGTCGACGTCGGTGACGTGCGTCGAGGCGCTCGGCCGGATCAGCCGCACCTTCTTGACCGTCGAGGCCGCCCGCGAGGTGAACGTGCCCGACGCGCCGCGCTCGATGGTCTGCGGGCCACCGGACAGGTCCGGCCGCGAGTCCCGGTACAGGTAGGGCGGCGTGTAGATCTCGATGCGCTGCTCGAACTTGCCCGGCTTGGTGTTCGCCTTGTCGCCGTAGAGCGAGTCCGAGCCGAAGAACATCAGGCGACCGTCGGGCAGCAGGATCGAACCGGAGTGGTAGTTGCGCCCCACCAGCGGGTCGGCGACCTGTTCGAACTCGTTGGTCTCCGGGTGGTAGAGCCGGGCCTGGAGGACGTTGGAGTCGCTGCGGCCCCGGTAGTCCTCCGAGCCGCCGGAGACCAGCACGCTGTCGTCGGGCAGGACCGAGGCCTGCGGATAGCGCGTGCCCTTCTCCAGTGACGGCCCGTCCACGAACTTCGGGTCGTCGGCCTTGAGGTCGGCGATCCGCGTCTTCTCGCTGGCCAGCTTGGACTCGCCGACCCCGCCGCCGCCGATCACCATGTACTTCTCGTCCTGCGCCGGCGGCAGCAGCACCGTGTTGGCGGTCTCCAGCATGTTCGCGTCGCTCATGCCGGGGACCTTGGTGAACTTGTTGGTCTCCACGTCCCAGATGCCCGGGTCACGGCCCACGTCGTCGGGGCCGTAGCCGGCGTTCGCACCCGAGTAGAAGACCTTGCCGTTCTGCATCAGGAACAGCGCCGGGTACGTCGGGAACTGGCGGACCTTGTCGGTGTAGGTCCACTTCTTGGTCTCGGGGTCGTAGATCTCGTTCTTGCCCGGCACCAGTTGGCCGATGTCGTCGAGACCGGAGACGCTGAGGATCCTGCCGTCGCTCAGGGTGGTGAGCGTCGGGTACCAGCGGGCCTCGTGCATCGGGTCGACCTTGATGTACTTCTCGGCGACCGGGTCGAACTCGAAGGCGTCCCGGATGCCCTGGAAGTCCTTCTTGTCGAGGGCGAGTTTCTGCGCGATGCCGTAGGTGTTGCGCGCGTCCGCGCCCGACAGGCCCTGGACGGTGTAGTTGTCCTGCGTGCCCGTCTCGTACTCGGCGCCGCTCTTCTGCGCCTCGACGTAGATCCGGCCGAAGCCCGGGTCGTTGCGCAGGAACGCGCCGGTCTCCGGGTCGAAGACCTTCTTGGCGCGGGGCACCAGGACCGGGTCCTTGGAGACGAACGTCTTGCCGTTCTCCTTGCCGGTGAACCTGGTGCCGGCCGGCAGGGTGATCGGCTTGTCCGGGTTCTCGTTGTGGACGATCATCAGGCCGCCGGCCTTGGTGACGTCACCCTTGAGCTTCTCGTACCGCTTGGTGCCGCCCGCGATCAGCAGGTTGCCGTTGGCGAGCTGGGTGTGGCCCGTGCAGAACAGGTCGGTCGGCGTCGGCACCTTCTTGACGGTCCCCTTGACCGGGTCCCAGATCCGGGTGTCGAACTGCTTCGCGTCGAAGTTGTCCTGGTTGTTGCCCGACCCCGCCACCAGCAGCACCTTGCCGGTGCGCAGCAGCGCCGCGTGGATGGTGTTCTGCCGGTACTCCTCGGGAAACTCGATGATCTCCCACTTGCCGTTGGCGGCCTTGTACTCCGGCTTGTTGATCTTGTACTGGTGGTATTTCTCGGTTCCGAAGCGGTAGAGCCACGGCCCGTTCATCCCGGCCAGCGCGACTACCACCGCCGTACCTATCGCGAAGCGACGGGCGCGGCGGCGGCCGGCACGGTCTTTCATTCCTTACGTCCCCCAAGTCCACCAAGGGCGATCTGCATGGTCTGGTCGCTGTCCCCGTCGGAGGGGGCAGCCCAGTCGGGCTTCCGCCGCGCCGCGTGCGGCGCGTACGCCTGCTCGGGCGCCTGCTCGGGCACCGACTGCTGCTGCGGCGGGACCGGCGGTGCCGGCTCCGCCGCCACGACCGGCGGTTTCTTCTTCGCCTTCCGCAGTTCGTGGCGCCAGGCGAACATCGGCGAGGCGGTGATCAGCAGGGCGAACGTCGCCCAGATGATCATGGCGGGGTGGGAGTGCCCGAGTACGAAGCCCGCGGTGATCGAACCGGCGAAGATCAGGATGAAGTACCAGTGGTACCGGAAGGTCCCGAACAGCGTGTCGGGGCTGGCCGAGTCGCCCTTCGGGGTCACCACGAACTTGCTCTTGCGGCGCAGCACGGAGTCGATGAGCGCCTTCGCGTACAGCGGCGCCGACAGGGCGGACATGATCATGCCGGCCACGCCGCCGGAGCCCTCCGGCTCGTGCGGCGAGACGTTGTGGCGGCGGTTCCAGACGTACAGGCCGATCTGGAGCGCGGAGGCGTTGCCGTAGAGCATCAGCCAGACCGCGGGGTCGATGTTCACACCCGAGGCGCCCAGACCCAGGAACAGCGCACAGCTGAGCGCCGCCAGGATCCAGTTCAGGGCCGACATCGGGTAGAAGATGATCATCATCGTGTAGTTGAAGAGCTTGCTCGGCGGCAGCGAGTACCAGCCCTTCCAGTACTGCTTGAGGATCGTCTCGTACGTCCCTCGCGACCAGCGCATCTGCTGGGTGAAGAAGTCCGTCCAGGCGTTGGGTCCCTCACCGACCGCGAGCACGTCCGGCGTGTAGACCGAGCGCCACTTGCGGCCCGTGGCCGGGTTCTTGTGGCGGTGGATCTCGAAGCCGGTCGCCATGTCCTCGGTGATCGAGTCGTACAGACCGCCGATCTGCTTGAGCGCCTTGATGCGCACCGCGTTGGAGGTGCCCACGAACATGGGGGAGCCGTAGCGGTTGCCCGCGCGCTGGATCAGGGCGTGGAAGAGGAACTGCTGCGACTCGGCGGCCTTGGTGATCGGGTTGTCGTAGTTGCCGTAGACCTGCGGGCCGATGACGAAGCCGACGTCCGGGTCGCGGAAGAAGCCGAGCATCCGCTCCAGGTAGTTGGGCAGCGGCACGTGGTCGGTGTCGACGGAGGCGAAGAAGTCGTACTCGTCGCCGTGGGCTTCCAGCCAGGCGTTGTAGTTGCCGTGCTTGGTCTTGGCACGGTGCGGGCCCTTGGGCATGTTCCACTTCGCGACGCCCTTGCGGGAGAAGTGGTGCACGCCGAGGCGCGCGCAGACCGCCTTGACCTCGGGGTCGTCGCCCTCGTCGAGGAGCCAGACGTGCATCAGACCGCGGTGGCGGATCTTCACGGCCGCCTCCAGGGTCTTCGTCACCATCTCCAGCGGCTCCTTGCCGGGCACGAAGGAGGTGAGGAAGGCGACGCGGGTGCCGCTCTCGGGCACCACCGGGACCGGGTCGCGGGCGACCAGCGTGGCGTGCGCGTTCGACAGCACGTTCAGGCAGCGGAACAGCTCGATCAGGCCGATCGCGACGAGCATCACGATGTCGAGCGCGGGCAGCCAGTCGAAGGCCGGGTAGTCGCGGTCGGTCCAGTGCTCCGGCTGGAGCAGCCACACCAGCAGCACCACCGACAGCAGCGGCGCCGCGGCCAGCATCAGGGCGACCCGGAAGCGGTGCGGCTCCTGGGAGATCAGCGAGCGGTACTGGACCTTGTACGGCCGGTGCGGGTCGGGCTGGGTGAGGGGGCCCGCGAGCCGGCTGTAGTGCTCGTAGTCGTACCGCGGCAGGGTCTTCTTTATTCGACGGAACGAGCCGGTGTTCCAGTTCCGGTGCGAGACCGCCCTGAGCTGGGTGGTCCGGGACGGGTCGTGGTCCTGCCCGGCGCCCGTCGGCGTCGACGTCATGAGTCATCCCCCCACACGCGCGTCACGCGTGTTTCGTAGCTTCCTTCGCCTGCGCCGGTCCCCCTCGACCGTCACGGACGACACAGTGGTGGGTGGCGGTCACCACGGCGTCCACAGCTTATCTAGACACGGAATGACGGCCCCCGGTTGCATGATGCCCCCCTCGGCATCCGTCCCCCCAACCGGACCAGGGTTCTACGGCCGTCGGTGTGATCGCAAGATGTCCGCGTCCGGGTACACCAAAGGCCTCCCGTGTGGTACAGGAGGCCTTCAGTCGTCTGTGCGCCGCCAGGGACTCGAACCCCGGACCCGCTGATTAAGAGTCAGCTGCTCTAACCAACTGAGCTAGCGGCGCCTGCTGACCTGCACAACTCTACCCGACCCCGGAGGGTGCTCGGACCGTCCCCCGGGGTCGGCGGCGGGCGGCGGGCGGGGCGGCGTCCTCCCGTGCGCCCGCCCGGGTGCATCCTTCGGTCCGTCAACATGCGCGCGGGCAAGACGGTTGAGAAACTGATCACCGCGCACCGACGCGCTCCGTCGACGTGCAGCGCCGCTGACATTTCCACCTGGTGTGTGAGGGGAATCGCATGGAGACTCCGGTATTCGAGGAATTCGAGCCCGCGAGCGACTGCGACTGCCCCGGTTGCCGGCACTGGCGCCGTGTGCTGCCGCATTCCCCGGCCGGCCACGCCCCCGCCCATCCGGCGGCCCACCGCGTGCTGGTCGTGGCCGCCGCCGCCGCTTCCGCCCTCGTCACGACCCAGGCCGCGGCGGCCCCGGCCGCCGCCCACGCCGCGCCCCGGCCGGGCGGCGTCTTCGCGGGCCAGGGCGTCGACACCCCGCAGGGGCCCAGGGCCGCGCTGCACGGCCGGACCGGCAGGCCGGTGGCGCCCCCGACCGCGGTGGCACCGGTCGCCCTCACCCGTGCGGAGATCATCGAACGGGCCAAGGCCTGGGTCACCGCCAAGGTCCCGTACAGCACGACCGCGTACTGGTCCGACGGTTACCGGCAGGACTGCTCGGGTTATGTGTCGATGGCGTGGAAACTGCCCACCAACGAATGGACGGGGAGCCTCGGCGCCTTCGCGGACCGGATCACCAAGGAGGAACTCGAACCCGGCGACATCCTGCTGTTCCACAACGCGTCCGACCCGCAGCGGGATTCGCACGTGGTGATCTTCGGCGGCTGGACGGACCAGGCGCACACCACCTACACGGCCTACGAGCAGACCCCGCCGCACACCCGCGAGCTGGCCACGCCCTACGCCTACTGGAGCAACTCCGACAAGTACCTGCCCTACCGCTACAAGGGGGTCACGGCGCGCACGGCGGCCGGGGCGCCGTCCGCCGCCTCCGCCCCGGGAGCGTCCCCCTCCTCCCGGGGGGTGCTCTCCGCCTACCCGGGAGCGTCCTCCTTCGGCCCCGGCGCGAGCGGCGAGCACATCACCGAGCTGGGCCGGATGCTCGTCGCCCGCGGCGGCGGACACTTCTACCCCTCCGGGCCCGGCACGCGCTGGTCGGAGGCGGACCGCAGGGCGACCCGGGCGTTCCAGCTGGCCCAGGGCTGGCGGGGCCCGGACGCCGACGGGCTGCCCGGTCCGAAGACCTGGCGGCTCCTGGCCGAGGGCAGGGGGAAGGACATCCCGGCCCCGGCCGCGCGCCCCGCCTCGCACGGCGTGGCCGGTTACCCCGGCCGGGCGTTGTTCGGACCGGGCGCGGACAACCCGTACGTCACCCGGCTCGGCCGGCAGCTGGTGAAGAAGGGATTCGGCGAGTACTACACGACCGGACCGGGTCCGCGCTGGGGCGAGGCGGACCGGCGGGGTGTCGAGGCCTTCCAGCGTGCCCAGGGCTGGCGCGGTGGCGCGGCGAACGGCCACCCGGGCCCGGAGACCTGGCGGCGGCTCTTCTCATGACCGTCCGCCGACGGTGACCACCCGTTCATGGCGCATCTGGCGCGGAGGCTGGAGCACGCATGAGTACGACCTCTTCCACCAACCCGGACATCAGGCCACCGGCCGCTCCCCGGCCCGAAGCGGCGGCGGAGTCCGGTCCCCGGCCGAACCGGGTCATCCACAACGAGGCCACCACCGAGATCCCCGTCCACCTGCTGTTCCGCGACGACCCCGATCCGACGCCGGTGCCGCTGCGGCCCGCGGTCGTCGGCCGTCGGCAGGGCACGGGGGAGCGGCCCCGGACACGGCGCCCCGGCGCCGCGCGCCCGCGCCCCGTGCTGCGGGCCGACCCGGAGCTGAGGGAGCGCCCGGCCCGGGTGCTGCCCGGCGTGGCGGGCGTGGCCGCCGGGGTCTGCGGAGCGGCCGGCTGCGCGGTGACCTCCTGGTGGGCGGGGGTCCTTCCGCCGCTCGCGGCCGGGGCGCCGGGGCTGCCCGCGTACGGGGGTGCGGGGCTCGGGCCCGCGCAGTGGGCGGCGTATCTGGCCGCCGGGGCGCTGGGGCTGTTCGGCTTCGGCGGACTGGCCCGGGGCCGGACCGGGCAGGCCTGGGTGCTCGGCCTGTTCGGCCGCTACCGGGGGACCGTCCGGCGCACCGGCCTGATGTGGGTCAACCCGCTGCTGCTGCGCCGCCGGGTCGACGTCCGGCTGCGGCACTGGCGCAGCGAACCGATGCCCGCGGCCGACGGCAACGGGGTCGCGCTGCGGGTGGTGACGCTGGTGGTGTGGCGGGTGCGGGAGACCGCGCGGGCCACGCTGGGTATCGAGGACCACGAGACGTATCTGCGCGAGTGCGTCGAGGCGGCGCTGGCCCGGGTCCCGGTGGAGCCGCTCGGCACGGTGCGCAGTGCGGCGGACGTGGCCGGCGAGACGCTGACCCGGCTGGTGGCGGCGGACGTGGCGCCGGTCGGCCTGGAGGTGTTCTCGGTGCGGCCGGTCCGCGTGGAGTACGCCCCCGAGGTCGCCGCGGCGATGCACCGGCGCCGGATCGCCGCGCTGGACGCGGCGCAGCGGGCGAGCGTGCTCACCTCGGTCGTGGACTCGGTGGAGGACACGGTGACCCGGCTGACCATGCGCGGGCTGGTCGAACTGGACGACTACGAACGCAAGGTGCTGGTGAAGGACCTGACGGTGGCGTTCTGCGCGGGGCGGGGTGACCCGGGGGTCTGACCCCGCGTCCGACCCGTGCCGCGATTGGTATGGACATGTTCAAAGTGCGCTCATAATCTGGGACTTGGTCTAGACCTGCACGGCTCACTGAATCTCCCCCACGTCACAGGAGCAGCAGTATGCGCACAAGGACCAAGTTGTATGCCGCCGCGGTGGGCATGGCGACCACCGGAGCCCTCGTGCTCTCGTCCGGCGGTGCCAGCGGCCACGGCTACACCGACCTCCCGGTCAGCCGGCAGAAGGTCTGCCAGAACGGCACCGTCACCGGATGCGGTGCCATCCAGTGGGAGCCGCAGAGCGTCGAGGGACCCAAGGGCTTCCCGGCCTCCGGACCGGCCGACGGGAAGATCTGCTCCGCCGGGCACGGGCCGTTCGCCGCGCTCGACAGCCCCAGGCGGCCGGACGGCCAGGCGTGGCCGACCACCAAGGTGAACGGCGGGCAGAGCTACACCTTCCGCTGGCAGTTCACCGCCCGGCACGCCACGACCGACTTCAGGTACTACGTCACCAAGCAGGGGTGGAACCAGAACCACAGCCTGGCCCGGTCCGACCTCAACCTGACGCCGTTCTTCACGGTGCCCTACGGCGGCCAGCGCCCGCCGGCCACGCTCTCCCACAGCGGCACGCTGCCGTCCGGGCTGAGCGGGCACCACGTCGTCCTCGCGGTGTGGACGGTCGCCGACACGGGCAACGCGTTCTACGCGTGCTCGGACGTGACCTTCTGAACGAGCGGAGGGCCCCTCGCCTGAGCGAGGGGCCCTCCTTCTGTGCGCCGCCAGGGACTCGAACCCCGGACCCGCTGATTAAGAGTCAGCTGCTCTAACCAACTGAGCTAGCGGCGCATGACTCCCGCCGTCCGCTTCCCGCGGTCGGCGACGAAGAAAATACTACCCGGTCCCGAGGGGTGCTCGTGACCAGGCGCCCGCGGGCTGGATCGCGAGGGACAGCAGTACCGGCGCCGCGTTCCGGTTCAGCTCGTCCGCGGCCCGCCGCAGCCGGTGGGCCTGCTGGACCGGGAGGGACAGGGCCAGGCAGCCCACGGCGGAACCGGCCGTGACCGGGACGGCCGCGCAGACCGTGCCCACCGCGTACTCCTGGAGGTCGAGGACGGGCGCGGCCGGCGGATGGGACTCCAGCCGGGACAGCAGGAGCTCGTCGCTGGTGATGGTGCGCGAGGTCAGCCGGGCCATCCTGTGCCGGGCGAGATGGTCGCGGCGGCCGGCGCGGTCCAGCTGGGTCAGCAGGCTCTTGCCGAGCGCGGTGGCGTGCGCCGCGTCACGGAAGTCCACCCACTCGTGCACCCTGGGGGTGGCCGGACCGTCGGCGTACTGGACGACGCTGACCTCGCCCTCGACGTACCGGCCGACGTAGACGGCGGCGCCCACCGCGTCGCGCAGGCGGTCCAGGGTGCGCTGGAGCATCTCGCGCGGGGCCCGTTCGCCGCCGTGGGCCGAGCCCAGGCGGGCCAGGGCCTCCCCGGTGACGTACGTGCCCTCGGTGGTCCGCTCGACGTAGCCCTCCCGGTGCAGCAGGCCCAGGAGCGTGGTCAGTCGCTCCCGGCCGAGGCCGGTGTGCCGGGCGAGTTCCGTGCCGGTGATTCCGGTGGTGTGCCGCGCCACCGTCTCCAGGACGCGCAGGGCGCCCTGGGCCCAGTGGTGCGGCGCGGTCGGTTGGTCCTGCAGCGCCACGGTGGTCTCCCCCTGCGCTAGCCAGCGAGGCCCCTGCCCCGATCCGGGCAGCGGATCCCCCTCACGATAGCCGCCAAGCATGCGGGCGCGAGGGGGAGTTGACGGGATTACCCGGCTCCCATCTGCGGAGCCGGCCCACTGGCATATGCCAGAGGCGTGCCCCAATGCCCCGGCCTCGGGCGTTGGGGCGGCGACGGCCACGGGGGCGCGGCAGCACGGGGTCACAGCACGGCGCTGAGGAATTCCCGCGTCCGGTCGTGCTCCGGCTCGCTGAAGATCTTCTCCGGCGGTCCCGCCTCGATGACCCGTCCCGAGTCGAACATCAGGACCTGGTCCGAGATGTCCCGGGCGAAGTTCATCTCGTGGGTCACGCACAGCATCGTGATGTCCGTGCTGCGGGCGATGTCCCGCAGCAGGTCGAGGACGCCCGCGACCAGCTCCGGGTCCAGCGCCGAGGTCACCTCGTCGAGGAGGAGCACCTTCGGCCGCATCGCCAGTGCCCGGGCGATCGCCACGCGCTGCTGCTGTCCGCCGGAGAGCTGGGCCGGGCGGGCGTCGCACTTGTCGGCCAGGCCCACCATGTCGAGCAGGCCCTCGGCCCGCTCCACGGCCTCGTCCCTGGACATCCCGAGCACCGTGACCGGCGCCTCGGTGATGTTGCGCAGGACGCTCATGTTCGGGAACAGGTTGAACTGCTGGAAGACCATCCCGATCTGCTTGCGCACCTCGCGGCGCTGCTTCTCGGGGGCCGGGAACAGCTGCTGCCCGTCGACGGTGATCGTGCCCTCGTCGGGCTTGAGCAGCGTCATCAGCAGCCGCAGGATCGTCGTCTTGCCCGACCCGGAGGGGCCGATCAGGGTGACGTGCCGGCCGGCGTCGACGGAGAAGTCCAGGTGGTCGAGGACGGTGTTGTCCCCGAACCGCTTGGTGACCCGCTCCAGCCGGATCAGCTCGCCGGAGCTGCGCTCGGGGCTCTTCTCGGGGTTGGGGAGGGTGTCAGTGGGCAAGGCGTCGCTCCAGGGCTCGCAGGGCAAGGGAGGCCAGGTAGGAGACGATGACGAAGGCCACGCCGATCACCGTCAGGGGCTCGGTGAACTGGAAGTTCTGCTGGGAGAACAGCCGTGCCTCACCGAGCATCTCCAGCACCGTGATCGCCATCAGCAACGGCGTGTCCTTCAGCATGGAGATCACGTAGTTGCCGAGGGCGGGCACCACCCGGCGGATCGCCTGCGGCAGGATGACCGCCGTCCACGTCCGTCCCAGCGGCAGGTTCAGCGCCGTCGCGGCCTCCCACTGGCCGACCGGCACCGCCTCGATGCCGGCCCGGTAGACCTGCATCGTGTACGTCGAGTAGTGCAGGCCGATGGCGGCCACACCCGTGGTGAGCGCGGAGAAGGTCAGCCCCCACTCGGGCAGCACGTAGAAGAGGAAGAAGAGCTGCACCAACAGGGGAGTGTTCCGCACGAACTCGGTGACCACGCCGACGGGCCAGGTCACCCAGCGGCTCGGCACCCGCATCAGCAGCGCCCACACCAGTCCCAGCACGAACGAGACCAGCGAGCCGAGCACCAGGATCTGCAGGGTGACCAGCAGCCCGTCCCAGAAGTGCGGCATGAAGTCGGAGACCGCGCCCCAGTCCCACTTCATCGGACACCCCCGATCCCGGCCGGCTCAGGAGTGCCGGCCCCGCGCTTCGGCGCCGCCTTCCCGACGCCCGCCTTCAGCTTCTTCTCCAGCCCGCGCATCAGCCGCGTGAGCAGGAACGCGATCACGAAGTAGATGAGCAGGACGTAGGTGTAGATCTCCGCGCTCTCCTGCAGCGCGAGACGCACCAGGTTGCCGCTGAACGCCAGGTCGCCCATGCCCATGACCGACACCAGGGCGGTGCCCTTGAGCAGCTCGACCAGCAGGTTCGAGAAGGGCGGGATCATCTCCGGCACCGCCTGCGGCAGCAGGATCAGCTTCATCCGCTGCCAGGGCGTGAAGCTGAGGGCGATGCCGCCCTCCTTCTGCGCCGGGTCGACCGCGCCGAGCGCGCCGCGCACGATCTCGGATCCGTACGCCCCGTAGGTCAGGCCGAGGGCCAGCGTGCCCGCCCACATCGGCACCAGCTGCCAGCCGAAGGCCGGCGGCAGCACGAAGAACACCCAGAAGATCATCACCAGCGCCGAGGTCCCGCGGAACACCTCGGTGTAGAAGCCCGCGACGAAGCGGACGATCCACAGCCGGTGGGTGCGCGCGACGCCGGCCACGAAGGAGACGGCCGTCGCCAGCAGCGCGCTGAAGAAGAGCAGCTGGATCGTCACCCAGGTGCCCTGGAGCACGAGTTCCCACAGTCCGGACGTCATCCGCCGCACAACTCCTTCGCGGTCAGATCGGTCATCTCGTCCTCGGTGAACCCGAACGGCTCGAGGATGCGGAGCAGTTCACCGCTCTTCTTGAGCTTCCGGAGCTCGCCGTTGAAGGCGTCCCGCAGGTTGGTCTCGGTCGGCCGGAAGGCGAAACCGCCGCCGTCGACGTGCGGCTTGCCGTCGACGACCGGCTTGAACGCCTCCGTCACCTCGGTCTTCGAGGACTTCTTCACCACCTCGCGGGTGGTCAGCGCCGTGCCCGCGAAGACGTCCACGCGCCCGGCCTCGACGGCGTTGAGGCCGGCCACCTGGTCGGGCACGATCAGGATGTCGCCCTCCTCGTACCCGGCCTCGACCGCGTACTGGATCTCGGCGTACCCGGTGCCGGTCGCGAACCTGGCCTTCTTCTCCACGACGTCCCGGTAGTCGCGCAGGCCCAGGGGGTTCCCCTTGCGCACGATGAAGGAGTCGAGCATCTGGTAGTCGGGGTCGGAGAAGATGACCTGCTCGCAGCGGTCCGGGTTGATGTACATCCCGGCCGCCACGACGTCGAACTGCTGTGACGCCAGCCCCGGGATGAGGGAGCCGAACTCCGTCGGCACCGGCTGCACCCGGTCCACTCCGAGCCGCTTGAAGATGACCTTCGCCAGCTCCGGTGCCTCGCCGGTCAGCTCGCCGTTCCTGTCGATGTACCCGAAGGGGATCTCGCCCGCGATGCCGAGCCGGACCACGCCCTGCGCCCGGAGGCGGTCGAGCAGGTCACCGCCTTCCACGTCCGACGCCGTGGCCACCCGCGAGCAGCCGGCGGCTCCCAGCGCGCCGAGCGCCGCGACCCCCGCGAGCAGCGATCGGCGAGTGGGCCCCGAACTCCCGGGCCTGCGGACGGATATGCCCCATGGAGGGGTTCTGTGTGGTGGAGCCATGGGCGCGCAGCTACCCGAAGCCCCGAAGGTTATGCCGGTCCTTTTCGGCCCGATCCGACGGCACGGCGCCCCGGGCCGCGCCGCCCCGGCCCCCTGCCGTGGCGGGCGTGGCCGATCGACGCGCCGAAGTCTCGCTGGTCACACGGGGGATCACGGGCACGGCCCGACCGCCGGACGACCGTGCCCGGTCACCTGCGCGGCGGGCCGGAACGCGGCTCCCCCGACCGGCGACGCGCATCACGCCATAGGAGCCCGTAACGGGATCCGCGCTCCCTTCCGGCTCATCACGACATCCGCACCACCACGGGATAACCCGGCCATCGCGCCCGCCACGGGAGAACCCGGCCGTCACGCCCATCCCGGGCGACCCGTGCCGTTTCGCCCGCGCGGGCGCCGGGTCGGGCACCACGGCGTACGGCCACGACCGCGAGGTCCGCGCTTCGCCGCCGCGGCCGGGCTCCGGATCCCGGTGATCCCGGTGTTCTCGGCCAACCCGGTGACGATGTGGGCGGCGCTGCGCCGACTGGGTACCCGTGCCGTGGGGCCGTATCCGGCGCCGGCCGATCCGTCGGCGCGCACCGGCCCCGTGGTGCCGGGCACGGCCGGCACCGTACTGCCGGAAGCTCCGCGAGTTCCGGCGACGGACCGCAGTAGGAAGGGTGGACATGACAGCACTGGGATTCCTGTACCCGGGCCACTGTGGCGAGGACGACTATCCACGCATCGAGCAGCTCCTGGGCAGCGACATCCGGGTGGACCTGGTGCACACGGACATCGGCGAGGACGCGCTCGGGGTGGACGCGCTGCGCGCGATGGGTTCACCGCAGCGGCTCGAGGCGGGCACCGCGGAACTCCGGCTCGCCGGCGCGGACGCCGTGGTGTGGGCCTGCACCAGCGGCGGCTTCGTGCACGGCTGGGAGGGCGCCCAGCAGCAGGTGCGGGACCTGGCCCGGACGGCGGGCCTCCCCGCCTCCTCCACCTCCTTCGCCTTCGTGCACGCGGCGCGCGAGATCGGCGCCCGGCGGGTGGCGATCGGCGCGACCTACCCGAACGACGTGGCCGAGCTCTTCGCGGACTTCCTGCGCACCGCCGGCATCGAGACGGTCGCCGCCGTCGGCTCCGGCACCGTCACGGCGGCGGAGGCCGCCACCTGGACCGAGTCCGAGGTCCTGGCGCTGGCCCGCTCCGCCGACCACCCGGACGCGGAGGCGGTCCTGCTCCCGAACACGGCGCTGCACACGGCGGCCCACATCCCGCTCCTGGAGAAGGAACTGGGCAAGCCGGTCCTCACCGCGAACCAGGTCACCGTCTGGGAGTGCCTCAGGCTGGCCGACCGGCGGGTGAACGCGCCGGAGCTCGGGGCGCTGTTCACCCGGGAACCGGTGGTCCAGGTATGAGGCCCGGCCGTGCGGCCGGGTGCGGGCGCGCACCGCACCCGCCGTGCGGGAGGCGGTCGCCGAGGAGCACGGCGACCGCGGGCGCGGACGTCCGGGCCGGGACCCTCTTGCGCGGGCGCGGGACAATGGACGGTGGCCCACTCCACGGGGGCCGTTCATGACGCACCAGGAGGAGAAGACATGGCGGAGCCCGCGCCGCGTCGTCACCAGCCGCGGCTACGCCCCGCGCCCCTGCTCTTCGAGCCGGCCGAGGCGGCCGCCGATCCGGAGCACTTCTTCGACCTCGACTCGATCGAGGACCCCCGGGCCCTGCTGGACCGGGCGACCGAACTGACGCAGGCGTTCCGGGCGGCGGCGGACCGGGCGATGGAGTTCCAGGCGATGGCCGCGGCGCAGCTGGCCGACCCCCGGCGGTTCGACCGGCTGACGGCCGCGGACATCGCCGAGCGGGCCGAGTGGACCGAGGACTACGCCAAGAAGATGGTCGAGTTCGGCCGGGGCCTGATGCGCGGCGGCGAGGACGGCGCCCGGGGGCACGCCGACCCCGCGTGACGCGACGGGCCGGCCGGGTACCCCGCCCGCATATGCCAGGCGGCTGGGCAAGATACCCCCTCCTCCCGGCACATGTCCCGGTTTCCCGCAACCCAGCGGAGCCGCCTCCTCACAACCGGTAGATGTGTGCGGTATGAGCAGCGCACACAACGCCCCCCTCGACGACACCCTCCACGTCACGGACGTCACCTCGGACGGCGCCGCCTGGCTCGCCTCGGCGGCCGCCCACCCGCGCGGCACGCTCGCGCTCTGGGAGGAGCGGCCCGAGGCCCCGGTCGTCCTGCCCTGCGGCTCCGCCTTCGACGTGGTGAGCGCGCCCGCGGTCTTCGGGCGCCGGATGCTGGACCGGATGTGGGGAGAGGGGCCGGGGTCGGGTCCGGTGGCGGAGTTCCGGGGCCGGATGCTGCTGTTCGCCGCGGCGGGCACGGCCCAGCGGCTGCCGTCGCTGCTGGAGTGGGAGGAGTGGGGCGCGCGAGGCCGTGCGGGCGGCCGTACCGGCGCGGTGCCGCCGCTGCTCTGCCACGGCGCCGGGGACGCGGTGACCGTGCCGCCCCCCGCGGGCGCGTCCGCCGGCCCGGATTCCCGCTGGCTGGTGGCCCCGGATACCCGTCGGCCGTGGCTTCCCGGACCGGAGGTGCTGCTCTGGGCCGCGGTGCGGGCGGCCCGTGCCGCCGTCCGTATCTCGATTTTTCCCTCCGCCGACCAGGGTGCTAAGGTCTACGACGTCAGCAGGCGCCGCTAGCTCAGTTGGTTAGAGCAGCTGACTCTTAATCAGCGGGTCCGGGGTTCGAGTCCCTGGCGGCGCACGTTGCCGATGGCGAGGCGGTTTCGCGGTAAGCGGACCGGCCTCGCCATCCTTGTGTCTGCGCACGCCCTCACGGTGAGCGGCTCACCCCGGTGTGACCTGCACCGTCCACGCTCCCGACACCGTCCGTCCCTCCACTTCCACCCGCACGCCCTCGCCCGGCACCGTGAAGCTCTCGCCGAGGCCCACCGGGGCGTCGGCGAGCGGGGGGTAGACCGAGTTCTCCCAGCAGGCCTCGGTGTCCGGATGGGCGTCGATCACCTCGACGGGCCCGTCCCCGGACTCCGCCGCACTGCGCACCCGGTACACCAGCACCCCCGCCCGGCAGGCCGCGGCGTCGTTGCCGACCGGACCCCGCGCCTCGAAGGCGAGGACGCTGTCCGCGCCGGTGCGCACCACCGCCAGCTTCGTACCGCGCCCGAGGCCGAAGGACGGCGCCCCGGCGGCTCCCGTCACCGCCACCCCAGGACCCGCCCCCAGCGGCTCCAGCGTCAGCCGCGTCGGACCGCTGCCCCGTACGCACGCCACCTGCCGGGGCTCCAGCCAGCCCAGCTTCCACTTGTGCCAGCCGAGCAGGTCCGGGGCCAGCCCGAACTGGCTGCCCATCAGGTCCCAGTCGCCGACGTGGGTGTCCCAGTCGCCCTTGCCGTCCACGGGCCGGTGGTAGAGGTCGGGCAGGTCGAAGACGTGCCCGGTCTCGTGGGCCAGGACCAGGCGGTCCGGCGGATGGTTCTCGAAGACCGTGACGATCCGGGGGATGTCGGTGCCGTCGGCCCGCATCGGGGTGTCCAGGTTGACGACCTTCGTGGCGTCGGAGTCCACGCCGGGCGCGTCCGGGTCGGCGATGAGGTAGACGACGTCGTAGCGGGAGAAGTCGACGTGCCGGTCGGCGGCGGCGAGCGCGTCGCGCAGGAAGGCGGCCCGGTGCCGGGGGCTCCAGTCGCGCTCTATGTCGTACGCCGTCGACGGCCGCGGCATGGGGATCCAGCCGCGCGGCCGGTGCGGGCGGATCGTGAACCTGCCGTAGGAGGCGCGCTCGAAGAAGCGGGTGGTGGCCGGGAAGTGGTCGGCGGCGATCTCGGCCGGCCCGGTCAGCGGCCGGGAGTCGGGGAACGACAGGAAGACCATCACCGCGTCCAGCGCGCGGACCGGCCGCGGATAGGAGGCGTTCCAGGTGTCCAGGCCCTCGGAGTGGTGCACCTCGGTGCGCTGGAGGGCGCAGGGCCGCGGGGAGAAGGGCTCGGCGACCGAGGGGGCGGTGAACAGGGAGGTCGCGGCGAGCGCCGACATCGTGGTGCACACCGCCGCCGTACTGCGCAGCCGGGGCCGCGCCGTCCCCACCGCCCGGCGGCCCGCGCCGAACCCCTTGAGTGCCTCCCGGGGAAGTCGCCTCAGGGGGAGCTGGCGCGGCACAGGGACCTCCGGGTGCGGTAGAACGGGACGCCGCACCCAGCTTGTGCATGTTTGTCATACCGCGCCCTGTTCGCTTGCACCGGATGGGTGAGTCACCCGGAAATTCACCGGAGGCTCCCGACCGGGCATCCCGGAGTCGTACACGGAACGTCACAACTGGTCGGAGCCCTGAAGAACCCGTCCAGATGTGAGCAGGAACGATCTGTCGGGGAGATCGCCCGGTCCCGAAGGCGGGACGGCGGCTGGAAGGGCCTCTTGCCAGCCTCTATGATCGGCACACTTTCCTGCACGACCAGAGCACGAACAGAGACCGAGGCACTGCGGGAGCGAGCGGTGAACGGAACCTCCGAAGGGCCGGCGCCCGTGGCAGGCCTCGACCGGTCGACCGTCACGGAGAGTGGCGACGGCCTGGCGGCTCGTACGCCGTGCACGGGGGCCACGGCCTACCGTTCGGTGTTCCGGACCGCTCCCCTCGCCATGGCCGTCGTCGACGCCGAGGGACAGGTCGTCAGTGCCAACGACACGCTGGGCGCCCTGCTCGGCACCGACCCGGCCGCGCTGGCCGGCCGCGCGGCGGCCGACCTCGTCGACCTGGCCTCCGACACCGGCACCTGGCACGCCTACCGCGAGGTGCTGCGGGGCGACCGGCCCCGGCTGCGCTGCACCCGGCGCCTGAAGGGAGCCGACGGGCACTCGCTGTGGGCGCAGGTGACGATCGAGCCCCTGGCCGACTGCGGGGACGGGCCCGGCCTGCTGCTCTCGGTCGCCGACATCAGCGCCCGGCGCGAGCTCCAGGCACGGCTGCGGCACCTGCAGATGCACGATCCGGTGACCCGCCTGCCCAACCGCGCCCTGTTCTTCGAGCGTCTGACGGGCGCCCTGGAGGCGGAGTCGTACGAGCACGGCGGCACCGGCCGGATCGGCCTGTGCTACCTGGACCTGGACGGTTTCAAGGCCGTCAACGACACCCTGGGCCACCGGGTCGGCGACCGGCTGCTGGCCGCCGTGGCCGAACGCCTCACGCGGTGCGCGGAGGAGGCCGCCCACGCGCGCTCCGGCGCCCCGCTGGTGGCCCGGCTCGGCGGCGACGAGTTCGCCCTCCTCGTGGAGGACTCCACGGGCACCGACCAGCTCGCCGAACTGGCCGAATCGGTGCTGACGGCCCTCCAGGCGCCCTTCGAGCTCTGCGACCGCCGTCTCTCGGTGACCGCCTCGGTCGGGGTCGTCGAGCGCCACACCGCCGGCACCACCGCCACCGCCCTGATGCAGGCCGCCGACACCACCCTGTACTGGGCCAAGGCCGACGGCAGGGCCCGCTGGACGCTCTTCGACCCCGAGCGCAACGCGAACCGGATGACCCGCCAGGCCCTCGCCGCCACGCTCCGTCCGGCCATCGACCGCGGTGAGTTCGCGCTGGAGTACCAGCCGCTGGTGAGCATGGAGGACGGCCGGGTGCGGGGCGTCGAGGCGCTCGTCCGCTGGAACCATCCCCAGTTCGGCGTACTGTCGCCGAATCGGTTCATCGCACTGGCGGAGGAGGACGGTTCGATCGTCCCGCTCGGCCGCTGGATCCTGCGCACGGCCTGCCACCAGGCCCGACGCTGGCAGCTGGCCCACCCGGACGACCCGCCGATCTTCGTCAGCGTCAACGTGGCGGTCCGTCAGGTCTGGGACTCGGACCTGGTGGCCGACGTGGCGGCGACCCTGGAGGAGACGGGGCTGGCCCCGCACCTGCTCCAGCTGGAGCTGACGGAGTCGGCGGTGATGGGGTCGGCGGGCCGCCCGCTGCAGGCCCTCAAGGCGCTCAGCGACATGGGCGTCCAGATCGCCATCGACGACTTCGGCACCGGCTACTCGAACCTCGCCTACCTGAGCCGGCTGCCGGTCTCCGTCCTGAAGCTGGACGGCGCCTTCGTCCGGGGCTTCCAGTACGACGGGGCCCCGGACGCCGGGGCGGACCCGGACACCGGCGCGAGCGCCGACGCGTCCTCGGCGAACCCGGCCGACGAGGTCATCGTCGAGGCGATGGTCCAGCTCGCCCACCGCCTCGGCCTCACCGTCACCGCCGAGTGCGTGGAGACCTCCGACCAGGCGACCCGTCTGCGCCGCATCGGCTGCGACACCGGTCAGGGCTGGCTGTACTCCCGACCGGTGGCGCCGGATCGTATCTCCGCGCTCCTGGGCTCCGCCGGGCCCGGCGCGGCCGGGGTTCAGGCCGGGGTCGGCAAGCCGTAGGCGTCGGCGATCAGCTCGTAGGAGCGCAGGCGCACGTCGCCGCCGTGGGCGTTGGCGGTCAGCATGAGCTCGTCGGCGCCGGTGCGCTTGTGGAGGTCGTCGAGCCCGGCCCGGACCTCCTCGGCGGTGCCGTGGATGACGTTGGAGTTCCAGGAGTCCACGAACTCCCGCTCCATCGGGCTGAAGTCGTACGCCTCCGCCTCCTCGGGCGTCGGCACCAGCCCGGGGCGGCCCGTGCGCAGCCGGACCATGTTCAGCGCGGCGGCCAGCACCTGCCGGCGGGCCTCCTTCTCGTCGTCGGTCGCGAGCGCGGAGACGCCGATGAGGGCGTAGGGGGCGTCCAGGACGGCGGACGGCCGGAAGGACTCCCGGTACAGCTCGAGCGCCGGGATGGTGTTCTGCGCCGAGAAGTGGTGCGCGAAGGCGAAGGGCAGCCCGAGGGTGCCGGCCAGCCGGGCGCTGAACCCGGAGGAACCGAGCAGCCAGACCGGCGGCCGGTGCGGGGACTGGACGCCGCCGGGGGAGGTCGCCTGGACGGGGCCGGGGACGGCGTGGATACGGCGGTAGGGGTGCCCGTCCGGGAAGTCGTCGTCCAGGAACCGGATCAGCTCCGCGAGCTGCTGCGGGAAGTCGTCGGCGCCCTCGTTCAGCCGGTCGGTGCGGCGCAGGGCGGCGGCCGTGGCCCCGTCGGTGCCGGGCGCCCGGCCGAGGCCGAGGTCGACGCGGCCGGGGGCCATGGCCTCCAGCGTCCCGAACTGCTCCGCGATCACGAGCGGCGCGTGGTTCGGCAGCATGACGCCGCCCGAGCCGAGCCGGATGCGGTCGGTGTGGGCGGCCAGGTGGGCCAGGATCACCGCGGGCGACGAGGAGGCGACGCCGGGCATGGAGTGGTGCTCGGCGACCCAGTACCGGTGGAAGCCGCGCTGCTCTGCGAGGCGCGCGATGTCCACGCTGGTCCGCAGGGCGTCGGTGGCGGTCCGGCCGGCACCGACGGTCACCAGGTCCAGTACGGACAGGGGGACGGGAGCGGTGCCGTGGGCGGTGCCCCGGATCTCCTCTGCGGCGCTTGTGCCTGCGGCGTCTGGGGCCATGGCGGGGTGCCTCCTGTGATGGGCGTACGGGTCGCTGCGCCACGTAACAGGAGGGAGCCTCCGGTTATTCCCCGGCGAGGGCCCTGAGGGTGGCGAGGAAGACGGCGAAGGCGGGGCGGGGAAGGTGAGGACGGCTCGGGCGGGGGTTTTGGAACCTGGCAACGGTGACGACCGCGAGCCCGACGGTCCCGGCCTGGCCGCCACTCCAGGCGGCGGTCAACGCCATGCTCGACCGGGACTAGTGGCGCCACGCCACCCGGTGTTCCCCGAGGTGGGCCAGCACCGCATGGTTCGCCTCCCAGCCCTGGGAAAACAGGATCACCACACGGAGTGGGCCCAGGGCCTCTAGTGAGAGGCTTGAACGAGTGAGCACACGAGTCCTACCCGGTATGCGCGTCCTGAAGGTGCGGCGCATCAGCCGAGACACCGAAGACAGCTCAGCCCTGGTCCGGCAGGGTGAGGAGCTGGACGCAGCCACCGAGGAACACCGCCTGATCGTGGCCGGTGAGGTCGAGGACAGCACCGTGTCAGGTGCGGTGAACCTGGACGACAGGCCAAGCCTGGGCCGCTGGATGAAGGCTCCCCACTGGCACGACTGGGACGCCCTCATGGTCACGTCCCTGGACCGCATCACCAGGAACCAGCACCACTGGGACAGGTTCGCTGAGCGCTGCCACCAGGGCGGGAAAGAGATCATCTGCCTTGATGACCCGGCCCTGGACATCCACACCCCCACGGGCCGCATGATCGCGTACATCAAGGCGACTCAGGCGCAGGAGTACCGGGAAGCCATCGTCAAGAAGCGGCGCAAGCAGACCCAGTACTACCGAGACGAAGCCCTTTGGGGCGGCGGTACCTGGCCGTTCGGATACCGGCCTGTCGTGCAGGAGCACAAGGGCAAGCAGCGTTACAAGCTGGTCACTGACCCCGTGACTGGTCCCCTGATCCGGGAAGCGTACGAGCGGATAGCGGAGCAGGGCTGGAACATGGGCCAGCTCTGTAAGGATTGGAACGCTCGGGGAAGAATAGGTGATTTAGGTCACAATTCATAAGCGATCATAAAGAAACCCCCTACCGGGAAAGTAGGGGGAATCCTTCCGGGGTTAAGCCCTCACACATAGGCCCTTACCAAGAGGGTTCCTACGCCCTTCCCTTCCGGGGGAGAGGTGACCTCGGCTTTGATATCCGAGTACCCGGAAGAGGCCAGAAGGGCCGACCACTCCTCTGGGGTGTAGTCCCACCTGGTCACTGCCTTGGCCTCTCTTAGCTGGCCCACGGGCTGAGTGCCGGCCGTTGGGGGCTTGTGGGAGAAGGCCAGCACGCCACCAGGGGAAAGCCTCTTACGGACCAGGGGGAGAAGCTGTTCAGGGTCCGTGAACCAGACGGGCCCGAAGATGGACAGGACCACATCGAAGGGGCCTTCTGTGTGGCTCAGGTAGTCGGTCACCTCTGCCGTGTGGAACGTGAGTCCGGGCAGGTGTCCCCATCGGGCTACGGCCTTCTCGTGCTGGCTCGGAGCGATATCGACCCCAGTGCAGGTCGCCCCAAGGGTGGACAGGTGGGCCAGATTGCAGCCGGTACCGCATCCCAGTTCCAGGACGGTACGGCCCTGGAGGTCTCCGAGGATCGATTCATCGGGGCCGTGGTCGGGGTACTGGGTCCAGTTCAACCACGTACGGGCACCAGAAGCGTTGGCCTCTCTCCGTGGCGTCCGTCCCTGGGCGTATCGCTCCCAGGCATCAACGACCTCCATACGGAACCTCTCCTCATGGGGACGACTCCCCCCGTCGCCGAGGGGAGTCGCCACTGTCAGCGTTGTGCTACTTCTTCCCGCTGTTGGGGCTGTCGGTGCACCCAGCGTGGCACTGGGAGCAGTCGGCCGCGTCCTTCATGACCCACAGCTCCGGGTCGATCTCGAAGCCGGAAGCCTGGATGGCCTTGACCGTGTCCCGCAGGGCGGGGGGCTCCCCGGTCCCCTCTCCGGGCAGGTGCGGGACGTGGTGGATGTAGCGGCCCGCGTGCTGGTCGCAGAACGCCATGTAGTTGATCGAGTCGAGCACGAACGAGTGGACGCCCAGGTCCACGGCCTGAGAGGGCCCCATGCGGACCTCGGGGCACTCGGCGGAGGTCACCAGGTAGGCGACGGCCTGACCGAAGATGCGCTCTGCCAGGTCACGCCCCATGGCGTGGTCCCGCATGATGAGTCGGACTTCCCTGTCCCACACCTGGGAGGGGACGCAGGTGCGGGGGTCTCGGACCTGTACCGCTGTTGCCATCAGTGGTTCCCTTCACGTGGTCGTGCTCGGGTGATGGACCCGCCCCGGCCACCCGTACGTGCCTGGGTGATCAGGGCGGGGGTTCAGTGGGTCACGCGCCGTCTCAACTTCGCCAACGTCCGTGCCTGCTGGTGGTGTCGGGCTAAGGCAGCAAGCTGAATGCGTTCCCTGTCGTTGACGGGACGTACAGAGATGGCACGGGTCTGCCAGCGGAGGCCGGAGGGGCGAATCAGGATCAGCATGGAGCCCTGCTGTGCCTGGACGACGCCGACCATCTGACTGGCGTTGTCGAACACGGCTGTACCGGGCTCACACACGATTCCCTGTCTCATGCCCTCCGCCTTTCGCTGGTGACTGCATCTAGTCAACGGCGGGGAGTGCAGGGGAACTTGCACACGAGTTGCACAGTGCTCCACACGCCCTCAGAGGCGGTGAGTGAAGGAACCTGCTGCGGTTACCCGTTAAGCCTTGCGACGATGGCTCCAGCGACCGTCTAGCGGCGCACAGCGTGCGCTGAGTACCTACCGGGTAGGGCTGATCACATGGGAAAGACCGCTGAACTGGCACCGGGCGCGAACCTTGCTGCGCTCCGGAAGGAACGTGGACTGACTCAGAGCCAGCTAGCGAGGCTGGCCAACATCAGCGTGTCTCTGCTCTCCAAGATCGAGGTGGGGGACCGAACCCTGACCCCGGCTGTTGCTGCCGACCTGGGCAAGCCCATGGGGCTGAGCATGGCTGAGGTACTGGGGAAAGCCTCTGTTGCCAGGAACGACGAAGAGCGCTTGTCCGCTCTCCGGTCGGCTATCCGGGATTACGACCTACCAGGACGCCAGGAAGTACAGGAAGACGATCTCAGGGCCTCTGTAGAGGCCGCTGGGCAGCACAGGGACAAGGCCCAGGTAGACCGGCTCCTAGCGATGCTCCCCGGCCTTCTGAGGGACGCCACGACGTACGCCCATGCCGCCAACACGGTGGATAGCTGGATGGCCCTGTCTGAGGTCTACAGCAGCATCTATTGGCTGGCTGCCCGGCACAGGTGGATGGACATGGCGGAACTGGCCGTGACTCGCCAGAGGTGGGCCGTCGAGCAGAAGACCAACCCCCTGGGCATGGCCATTGCTGCCAGGGATAGGGCAGGGGCCTACCTGAACGGCGGGGACTTTGAAGGCGGCCTGATGGTGGTGGATCGGGCCATCAGCCAGGCACAGGCCAGCCTGTCAGGGCAGGAGAGGGCCTTTGCGGTTGGACTGCTGAACCTGCGGGGAATGACCTTGGCGGGACGCTTCAAGGACAAGAAGGAAGGAAAGAAGGAGGCGGAACGGCACATCAAGTCGGCCTGGGAAGCCTCTGAGTGGTTCCAGCGGGATTGGAACCGTCACAGCATGATCTTCGGCCCACAGAACACGACCACACACGTTCTGGCTACTCGGCTGGACCTGGGACGGCCCCGTGAGGCTCTGAGGGTGGCAGAAGACCTTGACGCGGCCCTGGAGGGCTTGCCCGCTACTCGTGTGGCTCCGTCCCGTATGAACCTGGCCAGGGCCCGGTTGGATGTCGGAGACCGTGACGGGGCTCTGGAGTCCCTGTCGGATGCGTGGGAGGCCGCTCCCCAGATGGCCCGCATCCACCCCATGGCGCGGGAGGTCTTCCGGGTCCTGTCGTCCCTGCATCGGCGCAGCAACCCAGAGCTTCTGAGGCTGTCCAAGCTGTCCGGCATCCCTGTCTGAGGAAACCGAACTTACTGAACTAACCGACGCTTAGACGCTGGTCAGAGGCCCTGGGGTCTGCACGGTCACGGCCGCCAGGACACCTTGTGTTCCTGGAAGTGATCCCATGTGGTAAACATCGCCTCCCAGCCGTCCGGGAACTTCACCAGCGTTCCCAGCTGGACCGGCTCCGTGGACGGGTAGTCGTCGAGGAGCTCGCCCACTCCCTCCCGGCAGACCACGATGCACGCGTGCCGGTGCCGGGAGGCCAGGACGCACAGGCGGCCGGTCTCCAGGTGGAAGGCGGTGGCGTCGGGGCGGCCGGAGAGGGGGTGCAGGACGACGGTGACGTCGTACTCGCGACCCTGGAGGCGGTTGGCCGTGTCGACCGTCACGTCGGTCACCCCGAGGTCGGCCAGGGCCGCCCGTACCGCCGCCGCCTGGTCCCGGTGCGCGGTGCCGACGGCGATGCGGCCGGCGGTCAGGGGGACGGGGTCGGGTGAGCGTTCGGACACGGCCGCACCCTCCCGGTCGAGGAGCCGCCGGACCACCGACGCCACCGCCCGCACCGCCTCCGGGTCGGTGCGCGGGGTGTGCCGTGCGGGCAGCTCCAGCAGGCCCCAGCCCGAGCGAGCGGCCTCGTCGATCACCCGGTCGGGGCCCGAGCCGTCCGACGCCACCGCGAAGGACAGGTTCCTCTCGCCGTGGTCCGTACCGCTGCGGAACGGCGTGTACGGGTAGAAGGCGTCGGAGACCAGCCGTGCCGCCGACGCCGGCAGGCGCCAGGAGACCGGCAGCCGGTGCTGGGGCAGGTCCGGGTTGTGGGCGAGCAGTGTCGTCACGGCGGACGCGGACGGGTCGTACGACAGGCCCGCCCACTGCTCGCTGCCCACCGTCGCGAACGGGTCCAGCTGACCCGGGTCGCCCACGAACAGCGCCCGTTCGAAGAGCCCGGCGACCGCCAGCAGCGCGTCCGAGCGCATCTGGTACGCCTCGTCGACGATCGCGTGCCGCCACGGCTCGTCCACCGTGACGTGCGCCCACTTCGCGGCGGTCGACAGGACGACGGCCTGCCCGGCGAGGTCGGCGGCCTTCGCCGACTTGCGCACGTTCACCAGGTCGTCCAGCGCCTTGTCGTACGGGTCGGCGTCACTGCTGTGCAGGCGGCCCACCGGCAGGTCGGGATTCTTCTCGGCGAGGCGCAGGACCAGGTCGTCCACTTGGGCGTTGGTCTGCGCGACCACCATCAGCGGGCGGCCCGCCTCGGCCAGCTCCAGCGCCGCCCGGACGACGAGCGTGGACTTCCCGGCGCCCGGCGGGGAGTCCACGACCACACCGCGCTCGGCGCCGTGCAGGGTGTCGTGGAGGATCGCCGCGGTGGCGCGGGCGGCCTCGGCACCCGGGTCGAAGGCCCGGTCCAGGGGAGCGGTGGGGGCCTCGGCGGTCACAGCACGTCCTCCTCGGTCCGGGCGTCGGCGGCCTCCGGCACGGCGGCCGTCTCGCCGGGCGGGCCGCCGTGCGTCCACGGGGTCTGCTCCGGGTCGGGCAGCTTCGCGCCGCCCCGCTGCTCGTGCTCGAAGAGGGTGAAGCAGACCAAGTCGCCCTTCTCGGGCACCGACCCGGCCTCGGGCTCCTTGCCGCGGCCCATCTTGTCCACGATGCGCAGCACGAGGACACCCTCGTCCTCCTGCCCGACGTACTCGGCCGCCTGCGGCTTGCCGCCCAGCGACCGGTACACCTTCACCCGCTCGCCCAGGTGCGGGCGGTCGTCCGTGCGGACCGTGACCAGCGGGCGCGGACTGGGCCGCTTGCTCTCGCTGTACGCCATGACCACGTCGGTGACCTCGCCCGCGAACGCCTCCCCGGACAGCCGCCGCCCGGCCATCACCAGCGGATCGTCCAGGGCCTCCTGGGCCTCCAGCCGGGCCTGCTCGCGCTCGCGCGTGGCGAGCTTGTTGGCCGCGGTCACCGCGTCGTCGCGGCGCGGCTGCGGGGGCTCGCCGGCCAGGACGCGGTCCCGGTGGGAGGTGAAGGACCAGCGGTCGCGGGTCCACCGGTCCTCGACGTGCGCCCCGGCGGGCAGCTCCCGCAGCAGGTCCAGGCCCCGCCACACCGCGTCCCAGGTGGGCCGCGTGCGGCTTTCGACCAGGGCGCGGATCTCCCGCTCGGCGGCGGTGAGCGCGCCGAGCCGGTCGTCGGCCTCCAGGCCGTCCTCGGCGGCGGCGAGCGCGGTACGGGCCCGGTCGTAGCGCTCGATGGCGGGGGCGAGCAGCTTGTTGTCGAAGGCCGGGTCGGTCGCCGGGCCCGCGGGCGGGCACAGCAGCTGGCCGTCGGCGTCACGTGCGAGTTCGGCCCGCCGGGCGGCCTCCGCGCCGCTCAGCCCCTCGTCGCGCGGGTCGATCCAGGCGAGCAACGCCCCCAGGTGCTGGTCCTCCAGCGTGGACTGCCCGGTCGCCCAGTGCCGGCCCAGCAGGTCGGTCATGGCGAGGAGGAGGGAGGAGCCGGGCACCCTCGCCCGCTCGCCGTAGTGGGTCAGCCACCGGCCGAGCAGCGGCACCCTCGGCGGCGCGGGGTGCGGCGTCTCGGGGTCCTGCTCCGCCGTACGCCGGAACCGCATGGAGCGGCCCAGCAGCCGTACGAAGTCGATGCCCGCGCGGCTCGGCACGATCAGCTGCGCCGCGTCCGCGCACAGGTCGACCTCCACCTTGACCCGCTTGCCCGTCTCCGGGTCGGTCTCGGTGCGCTCGGCGGTCTCGACGCTGTCGGCGTACGCCTCGACGTGCGGCAGCACGATGCCGGCCAGGTCGGCCAGAAACGCGGAGCGCAGGTCGCGGTCGCGGGGCTGCGGGACGACCAGCAGGTGCGGCGCGTCCCGGTCGGTGCCGACCAGCGCGCCCAGCGGGGCGCCCGCCTCACCGGCGGTGATCAGCGGTACGAAGACCAGCGGGCGGTCGGACAGGTGGCGGTGCCGGACGGTGGCGGCAGGTTGGGCGCGGCCGGCGCGTACGGCTTCCAGCCGGGCGAGCGTGGTGATCAACGACACCCGGCCACCCTGCTGCCCCCGCCCCCGGCCACCCTGCTGCCCCCGCTCCCGGTCACCCTGCTGACCCCGGCACCGGACAGCCCGTTGACCCCGGCACCGGTCATCCCGCTGGCCCGGCTCCCGGTCATCCCGCTGACCCCGGCACCGGACAGCCCGTTGACCCCGGCACCGGACAGCCCGCTGACGTCGCCGCCGGACTGCCCGTTGACGCCAGCGCCGGACTGCCCGCTGACGTCGCCGCCGACCGTCCCACTGAGCCTGTCGCCCGCTGTCGCGAGTGCTTCCGCGCGCAGCTCGGCCGCTCTGCGCAGGGCGGCCACCGCCGGGTCGTCGGGGTCGCCGGCCTCGCCGCGGGCCGCCGCCAGCACGTCCTCCACCGTCGACAGTCCGCCGAGCTCCGCGCGCACCGGGCGGCCCAGCGAGGTCACCGCGCCCGTCTCGCGGGACCGGGCGCGGCAGTGGAAGGCCAGCTCGCAGGCGGACAGGCACTCGGGCGCGTAGGCCGCCGGGACCGCCTCGACCGCGGCCGTCAGCTCCTCGGCCGGCAGCGCGGGGGAGAAGCAGACGCCCTCGGGAAGCGCGTCGGCGATGTCCGCGAGGCGGGTCAGACGGGCCAGCTGGCGGTCGGTCACGGCGCGCTGCTTGCGGACGTCGACGGCGGACGCGGTGGGCAGGTTGGAGAAGTCCTTGGGGCAGACGAGGAGGACCCGGTGACGCACGTGCGGGGCGGGGTCCAGCCGGGCCGCGACCCGCTCCAGAGCCAGCACGTACACCGCGGCCTGCCGTGCGGCGGCGCCGACCTTCGCCGGGTCGGCGGCGCCGTCCAGCATGGGGAAGGACTTGATCTCGACGACCGTCCAGCTGCCGTCCGGATGCACCACCACGGCGTCCGGCTCCAGGAAGGCGGGGGAGCCGGCGACGTCGAGGGCGAGCATCGGGTGGTCGAACAACGACCAGGTCCCCGCTCTGCCGGTGGCCTCGCGCAGGGCCAGCGCCGTCCGCGCCGCGCGGCCCTCGGGGCCGGTCGCGGTGAGGTCGGGCACGTGCGCGCCGGCGGGCGGCTCGGCGCCCCGGTCCAGCTTCTCGTGCACGAGCCGCAGCAGCTCGGCGCCGCCGTCCGCCTTGACCCGCGCCTCGAAGGCATTGCCCCGCACGAACGCGAACTGCGACTGCCCGAAGACCGACGGGGAGCCCAGCGCGCTCGCCAGCGACGCCTTGTCCACCCCGGCGCCGTCGAGGATGGCGCGGCGCCGGCACCCCGGGTTGGCGGCCAGGGCGGCCAGGGCGCGCGCGTCCAGCGCCCTGGCCGGTACGTCGGGACCGCGCAGCTCAGCGAGTCGGTGCCGGAGCCCCGTCCCCCGCGCCCGAGGGGGCGGGGTCCGGCTCGGCTCCTGATCCGAGCCGCTGCTCGCGCTGGCGTGGAAATCGCTCACCCGCGGAAGTCTGGCATCCACCACTGACAATCGGGGAACCAGCGCCGCCCGGGGCGGGTGCGGCCGGCGAGAAACGGGTCGCGAGCCGGGTCCGCACCCGGTCCGCCGTCCGCAGCACGAACGGCGTCAGCAGCAGCCCCGTGCCCATCACGGCCGCGCCCGCGACCGCGTCGAGGAAGTAGTGGTTGGCGGTGCCCATCACCACGATGACGGTCACCAGCGGGTAGACGACACCGGCCACCTTCGCCGTGCGCGTGCCGCCGTGGCGCCACAGCATCACCCCGCACCACAGCGCCCAGCCCACGTGCAGGCTCGGCATGGCCGCGTACTGGTTGGTCATCCCGCCCAGGCCGCGCGGGGCGCTCGCCTCGCCGCCCCACCAGCCGTACGAGCTGTACTGGGCCATCGTGTCGACGAAGCCGTGGCTCGCGTCCAGCAGCCGGGGCGGGCAGGTCGGCAGGAGCGTGAAGCCGATGAGGCCGATGAACGTGGACGTCATCAGCCAGGTGCGGGCGGCGCGGTAGCGCACGGCACGCGAGCGGAAGATCCAGATCAGGACCGCGGGGGTGACCGCGTAGTGCAGTGACGCGTACCAGAAGTCGGCCGGTATGCCGATCCAGGGTTCCCGGGTGAAGAGGCGGTTGAGCGGGTGCTCCGCGTTGAGGAAGAGCATCTTCTCCACGCGCAGGATCGCCAGGCCGTGGTCGACGGCGTCGGAGACGTCGCCCCGGACGACGAGGCGGCCGGCGGAGTAGCAGGCGTACACGAGGACGATGAGCGGTAGCTCGGTCCACCAGCGCAGCCGAGTCTGCGGGGCCGCCTCGGTGCCCGGTGTCTCGGTGTGCGGCAATCCGATCGCCCTCCCCCTTCGTTCTCGCGCGCGCCACTACGGACACGGGCGTGCCACTCTACGGCCTCCCTGCGTCCGGTTCGCGGAGTGCCCTCGGCCCAGAGAGACGCCGGTTCCGCCCCCCGGGTTGCCCGGGCCCCGCGTGCGCGATGATGGAGGGGTCCCCTCCGACAGCTCTCCCGGGAAGGCCCCGTTCATGGCACCGCGCATCCTGCTGGCCCGGCACGGACAGACCGAGTGGTCACTGTCCGGCAAGCACACCGGCAGGACGGACGTGCCGCTCCTGGAGGAGGGCCGGCGCGGCGCCAAGCTGCTCGGTGAGCGGCTGCACCGGGCGCCGCTGGAGGGCCTGCCCGGCGTCGAGGTCCGCACCAGCCCGCTCTCCCGCGCGCGGGAGACCTGCGAACTCGCCGGGTTCGGCGAGCGCGCCCGCACCTGGGACACGCTGATGGAGTGGGACTACGGGGCGTACGAGGGCATGACGCCGGACGAGATCCAGGCCGTCCGTCCCGGCTGGCTGATCTGGCGGGACGGGGTCCCGGAGGGAGAGACCCTGGCGGACGTCACCGCGCGCGCGGACGAGGTCGTCGCATGGGCGCGCGAGGCGGACCGCGACGTCCTGGTCTTCGCCCACGGGCACATCCTGCGGTCGATCGGCGCCCGCTGGCTGGGTCTGCCGCTGGACTTCGCCGCGCGGATACGGCTGAACCCGACGTCGCTGTCGGTGCTGGGCTGGGCGTACGGGGAGCCGGCGCTGGAGAACTGGAACGACGTGGGACATCTGGCCGGCTGACGGCACGCGAGGCCCGGCGTGCGGGGCGGCCCGGTGGTGCGGCGTGCTGCCGCGCCCACCCGTGGCACGGCTGTCCGAGGCCGCGGCGGATGCGGGCGGTCGCCCCGCACGGGGTGAGGGATGTCACGTCGGCCGGGGCAGTGCGGCGTGGCGGTCGAGGAACGTCGACACCCCCGACGCCCGCCGGTGCGGCAGCAGTACCCGTGCCGTGCCCGCCAGCATCGTGTGGACGCGTGAGGACTGCACCTCGCCGAGCAGGTCCAGCACCCGCATGCCCGCCTCCGCCGCCTCGTCGGGCCGCCCGCCGCGGGCCAGGTCGTCCGCCAGTTCCGCCGAGTACAGCGCGAGGTTCCTGGTGAAGTGCGGGCCCTGCAGCTCGACGGCCCGCCGTGCGTGCCGGGCGGCCCGGGGCCAGTCGCCCAGGGTGGACCAGCACTGGGCCTCCAGCCCCTCCAGCTCGGCCTCGCCGTAGAAGCTCATCCACTCGGGGTCGGCGTCCGAGCGGCCCCGCCCGAAGAAGGCCTGCGCGCGGGCCAGCGCCTGTTCGCAGCCGACGCGGTCGGCGAGCCCGGCCCAGCCGCCCGCCTCGCGCAGGGCGAGCAGGGACATCAGCCGGGCCGAGCCCAGCGGGCGGGCGGCACGCTGCGCGGCCTGGGCCGCCCGTACCGCCTCGCGCGGGCGGCCGGCGTCGCGGGCCAGGAACGCCATGTTGCAGAAGGTGTGCGCCTCCAGGCCCGGGTCGCCGGTCATCCGGGCGGTGGCGAGCGCCTCCGCGTAGTGGGAGCGCGCGTCGTCGAAGCGCCCCGAGTCGTGCGCCAGCCAGCCCACGGAGATCGCCAGCTCACCGGCGCCCGAGTACAGCCGGTCCGCCGTCGTCTGCCGGGTCGCGCCGGCGTCCAGGAGCGCGTACGCGGTGCGCAGCGGGGCCGCCGCGCGCCGGTAGAGGCCGTCGGCGCCGTGCCGGTCGTCGAGCAGCCGGATGCGGCGGACGGCTTCTTCCAGGGCGCCCGCGTCGCCCGCCCCGGGCCGGCGCACGGGGCGCTGTGCCGCCGCGGCGTCGAGGGCGAGCACCAGGGGGCCCAGTGAGGCGGCGGCCACCGTGGCCCCGCTCGTCATGAATGCGCGACGCAGCACGTCGCTCTCCTCGTTGTTGTCGTGCGGGTCGTGCGGGTCGTGCGGGTCGTACGGGTCGTACGGGTCGTGCGAGTCGTACGGGTCGAACCGGTCGTACGGGTCCTGCGTGTCCTGTGTGTCCCGTGTGTCCCGTGTGGCACACGGATCGCCGGCCCCGCGCGTCTCACCCGTGACGCGCGGTGGCCGGCCGGGGAGCGCGGTGAGCGCGTCCTCGGTCGGGCCCGGCCGGCGTCCGCGGACCGACGAGCGGGGCGCGAACCCCAGGTCGGTGAGCGTGCGGCCGGGGAACATGTGCAGGAACACCCGTTCGTACGCGTAGTTGGGGCAGCGGATCTCGCCCGCCTCGACCCGGCCGACGTAGCGCGCGTCACAGCTGACCCGCTCGCCGATCTCGCGTGCGGCCCGGCGGACCGCCGCCGCGAACTCGGCCGGCGAGCGCTGTCCGCGCAGTTGCCGGAACGCGAGGTTCGGCCGCGGGGGCCGGTCGGGCTGGGCGGAGGTCACTGGTGACGACGCCATGGCCGGGTCCTCTCGTGCGAACCGTCGAACCATGCCGGAAAAGGAATGACATAGGGTCACTTGGGGTGACATAAGGGGTTTCCCCCTCTGTCGTCCCCGCTTCCGGCGAGCAAGAACGTACCGGCTGTGACGGATCCGCCACGCGGTGTTTGGCTACAAACCGGATATCTCCTCCAGGATCTGCCATGAAGTGCCATCCTTTGCGGCTGTCTTGTGCCGTAGCCATTGACAGCCCGGCGCGTTGTACCCCGTGGGCCGGGAGGTCCCCGACTCCCGACCCGCTCGTCCAAGGAGGAGTTCCGTGGTGGAGGCCGGAATGGAGACCAGACGGACCGGACGGATCAGCGACCCCCCGTGTGACGCCTGTGACGTCGTCACCGTGCCGACCCGGCAGGGTCTGGAAGCGGTCGACATCCTCAGGCGCGGGGACGGTGAGGCGGTGGGCCCCGTCATGCACGACGACGGCTGCGACACCCTCGGCTTCGTCGTTCCGCCGGGCACGGCCGCCGCATGGGACGTGCCGGGAAGCACCTGTACGGAGACGGACGGCCGGGGACTGAGTCTCGTCCCGGCCGCCGGGCCTCCGGTGCGGGGCTCGGACTGGCTGCTGCCGCCCGGTGAGGCGGACCCGGCGACCGACCCCGCCGTGCTGCGGGCCGCGCTGGGGGAGGCGGCCCGGCTGATCGAGGCCGCGGACAGCTGCCGCTGAGCCACCCCGGCACACCGGTACGGCGTCGTCCCGGTGCGCCGATAATGGCCGGATGGGAAAGTCCAGGAACGCCCGCCGCGGGCGCGCTGCCGCCGAGACCGTCGCCGAGGACGTGGACGGCGGACGCGCCGAGCTGATCCCCGACCGGGAGCGGACGCGGGCGTGGACCCTGCTGATCGACGGCGCCCCGCAGTCGCACGTCGACCTCGACGACCCGGCGTACCTGTCCTTCGAGTACCAGCGCCGCATCGGGCACGTCATCGACCTGGCCGCCCCACCGGGCAAGCCCGTCCAGGCCGTGCACCTCGGCGGCGGCGCCCTCACCCTCGCCCGCTACGTCGCCGCCACCCGGCCCCGCTCCACCCAGCAGGTCGTCGAGCGGGACGCCCGGCTCGTCCACCTGGTCCGGCGGGAGCTGCCCCTGGACCCCGGCGCGCGGATCCGGGTGCGCTCCGCCGACGCCCGCGCCGGGCTGGCCAAGGTGCCCGACGGCTGGGCGCACCTGGTCGTCGCGGACGTGTTCAGCGGGGCCCGCACCCCGGCCCATCTGACGTCCACCGAGTTCCTCGACGAGGTCCGGCGCGCGCTGGCGCCCGGCGGGGTCTTCGTCGCCAACCTCGCCGACGGCCCGCCGCTCGCCCATCTGCGCGGCCAGATAGCCACCGCGGCCGCCCGCTTCGCGGAGCTCGCCCTGGTCGCCGACCCGGCCGTGCTGCGCGGCCGGCGCTTCGGCAACGCGGTCCTCGTCGCCTGCGACCACCCCCTGCCGGTCGCCGAACTCACCCGCCGCGCCGCCTCCGACCCGCACCCCGCGCGCGTGGAACACGGCCGCGCGCTGACCGACTTCACCGGCGGCGCAGCCCCCGTGACGGACGCGGCGGCGGTGGACTCGCCCGCGCCGCCGGCCTCCGTCTTCCAGTGACTCAGTAGTTCCCGATCTCCACCCGCGGCGGGCCGTCGTGCCAGGTGCAGAACACCGACACCCGGTCCGGTCCCGAAGTGAACTGCACCCGGATCCACGACTCCGTCTTCCACACCTGCATCGACCAGCCGGCGCCCGGCGTCGCCGACACCAGTGACGCGGACGACGCGCCGAGGTCGAACACCGCGCGACCGCCGTCGGTGTCGTAGCTGCGCACCTGCCCGGACGCGGTGGGGGAGTGGCTCCTCGGGGCCGCGGGAGCGGTGGGCGGCGCGGTCCGCGAGGGGGCGGGATCCGGCTCCCTCGCGGTCCTGCCCGGCGTCGGCGACGGACTGCCCGACGGCGGGAGCGGCCTGGTGGACGACGCCGGTGTCCGCGAGTCCGTTCCGCCCGCCGGCCCGTCCGGATCCCGGGTGTCGCGCGCGGACGCGTCGGCCGCCGTGATGGGCAGTGCGCGGGGAGCGTCGTAGGCCGTGCCCGTCAGCACCGTGTGGACGCCCCACCACGACAGCGTGACCGCCGCGCCGGTGGCGAGCAGCCAGGCGAGTACGTGTAGGAGTCCTCTGCGCATCGCGGCCATACTGCCTCACGAGTCACAGGCGTGTCGCCCGAACGTCCCTGGCGCGGCAGTGGTTTCACACAGGGGCGGAGTTGTCCACAGGCCCGCCCCGGGCTCCTCCGCATGGCGTACGGTGCCGCCCATGGCGCGTGTGCTCGTGGTCGAGGACGACCAGTTCGTACGCTCGGCGCTCATCCGCCACCTGGCCGACGCCTCGCACACCGTGCGCAGCGTCGATACGGCGCTGGAGGCGCTGCGCGAGGTCGCCCACCTCCGGTTCGACGTCGTGATCCTCGACCTCGGCCTGCCCGACCTGGACGGCTCCGAGGTGCTGAAGATGCTGCGCGGCATCACCGACGTACCGGTCATCGTCGCCACCGCCCGGGACGACGAGGAGGAGATCGTCCGCCTGCTCAACACGGGCGCGGACGACTACCTCACCAAGCCGTTCTCCGTCGAGCACCTGTCGGCCCGGATGGCGGCCGTACCGCGCCGCGCGCGGACGGGAGAAGCCGAGGCCGCGCCGTCGGCCGTCCTCCGGGTCGGCGGCCTCACCGCCGATCCGCTGCGCCGCCGGGCCGAACTGGACGGCACACGCCTCGACCTGACCCGCCGTGAGTTCGACCTGCTCGCCTTCCTGGCCGGGCGGCCGGGATCGCCGACCGCCGCCGGCCCGGACAGGCGCCCGCGCGCCGCCGCGGGCGACCACGAGCGGGGCGCGGTACCCCCCGTAGGATGCCGCGCCCCGCTCGTCCTTCCCCCGCCCCCGCTCCCCCGGGACCCGGAAGGGGACTACTCGGCGGCCTGCTCCACCGGCGGGAGCGTTCCCGTGCGGGCGGCCCGCCCGTACCACAGGGCGCTCGACTTGGGGATGCGCTCCTGGGAGGCGTAGTCGACGTACACGGCGCCGAACCGCTTCTCGTAGCCGTAGGCCCACTCGAAGTTGTCCAGCAGGGACCACAGGTAGTAGCCGCGGACGTCGGCGCCGTCGGTGATGGCCCGGCGGACCGCCCTGAGGTGGCCGTCCAGGTAGGCGACCCGCTCGGGATCGTGCACCGTGCCGTCCGCGCCGGGCTTGTCGTCGTAGGCGGCACCGTTCTCGCTGATGTACAGCGGCAGTCCGGGGGCCTCCCGGTGGTAGCGCATGATCAGCTCGTGCAGGCCGGTCGGGTCGACGCTCCAGCCCATCGCCGTGCGCTCCCCCGGCGGCTGGTGGAACGCCACGTCGTCCGAGGCCGGCCACGGGGTGTGGTCGCTCTCGCCGTGGCCGTCGGCGCGCGGGGCGCGCGAGTCGGCGTCGGCCGCCGACACCACGGTGGGCGTGTAGTAGTTGAGGCAGATCGCGTCCAGCGGCTGGCGGATCGCCCCCAGGTCGCCGTCCTGGACGTGCGACCAGTCGGTGACCGTGGCCGTCGCCTCCAGCAGGGACTCCGGGTAGGCGCCGTGCAGGATCGGGCCGTGGAAGATCCCGCCGGACAGGTCGTCGATCTTCCGTGCCGCCGCCAGGTCCGCGGGACGCTGCGACAGCGGCCGGACCACGGAGGTGTTGAGGCTGATCGCCACCGAGTTGCCGGCCGGCATCACCGAGCGCAGGGCCACCGTGCCCAGGCCGTGCGCCAGGTTCAGGTGGTGCGCGGCGCGCAGGGAGGCCGCGTGGTCGGTGCGGCCGGGGGCGTGCACGCCGGAGGCGTAGCCCAGGAAGGCGCTGCACCACGGCTCGTTGAGCGTGATCCACTGCTCCACCCGGTCGCCGAGCGCCTCGCCGACGAGCTGCGCGTACTCGGCGAAGCGGTACGCCGTGTCCCGCTCGGGCCAGCCGCCCGCGTCCTCCAGCTCCTGCGGCAGGTCCCAGTGGTAGAGGGTGACGGCCGGCTTGATCCCGGCGGCCAGCAGCTCGTCCACCAGACGGCGGTAGAAGTCCAGACCGCGCTGGACGGCGGGGCCGCGGCCGGTCGGCTGCACCCGGGGCCAGGAGACGGAGAAGCGGTAGGCCCCCAGGCCCAGTTCCGACATCAGCGCCACGTCGTCGCGGTAGCGGTGGTAGTGGTCGACGGCGATGTCGCCGGTGTCTCCGCCGGCCGTCTTCCCCGGCGTATGGCTGAAGGTGTCCCAGATCGAGGCGGTACGGCCGTCCTCCCGCACCGCACCCTCGATCTGGTACGCCGAGGTGGCCGCGCCCCACAGGAACGCGGGAGGGAAGGAGACGGGCTGTGGTTCTGGCATGGAATCGCTCCCACGGGTCGGGGGCCCCATTATGCATGGGAGCGCTCCCACAGGGGAACCCCCGACGCCCGCGCTCCTGCCGGCCGGGCGGTGCGGGATCCGAGCGCAGGTGCGGGATCCGAGCACAGGCGCGGGACCCCCAGTACACCGCGAGCCCGTCCCGCCGGCCGGCGTTCAGGTCGACTCGCGTACCACCAGCCGTGTCGGCAGCACCACCGCGCGGTGGCCGGAGCCCGGGTCGGCCAGTTCGTCCAGCAGCAGGGTCGCCATGGTGCGGCCCATCTCCTCCAGCGGCTGCCGGACGCTGGTCAGCGGCGGATCGATGTGCCGGGCCACGATGGAGTCGTCGAAGCCGACGACGGCCACGTCGCCCGGCACCCGCCGGCCCGCGGCGCGCAGCTCCTGCACCGCGCCGGAGGCCATCACGTCCGACGCGGCGAAGACCGCGTCCAGGTCGGGCCGCCGGCGCAACAGCTCCCGCATGGCCGCGCGTCCGCCCCCCTCGGTGAAGTCGCCGTCCGCGATCAGCTCCTCGGTGACCGCGGCACTGGCGTCCCGCAGCGCGTCGCGGTAGCCGTCGAGCCGCTCCCGGGCGGCCTCCATGTCCAGCGGCCCGGTGATGGTGCCGATGGCCCGCCGCCCGCCCGCCAGCAGATGCCGGACCGCGCTCTCCGCGCCGCCGCGGTTGTCCGGGCGGACGTGCCCCAGTGGCTCCCGGTCACCGCGCCGGCCGGCCAGCACGGTCGGGATGGCGAGCGCCTCCAGCTGGTCGGGCAGGGTGTCGTCGCTGTGGACCGCGACCATCAGCACCCCGTCCACGTGCTGCCCGGACAGGTACGGGGCGAGCCGCGCGTACTCCTTCTCGTCGCGCACCATGACCAGCAGCAGCCGCATCGGGGTGTCCGCCAGCCCGGCGGACACGCCCCGGATGATCCCCGAGAAGTACGGCTCGGAGAAGAGCCGGGCCTGCGCGTCGGGGACGACCAGCGCCACGGAGTCGGTGCGCCGGGTGACCAGGGAGCGGGCGGCCGGGTTGGGGACGTAGCCGAGTTCGGCGATCGCCTGTTCCACGGCCGCGCGGGAGTGTTCGCTGACCTTGGGTGAACCGTTGATGACCCGGGAGACCGTGCCGCGGCCGACACCGGCGCGGGCGGCCACCGCGTTCAGGGTCGGGCGCCGGACGTCCGCGGCAGGGGGCGGCTGTTCGGCAGGGCTCATCGTTCACCTTCCGGCGTTCGGTGGGGGACCGGCTTCATTCTGGCCCAGAACGCCCGGTCACCGGCCGCACGGCCCCTTCCGGGACCCCCTCCGGCACCCAACTCGGCGGTGACCAGCGGGTATTCGGTAACGGAACGGCCGGTGCCGGGCGGTTGACGGCTCGCGGTGCGACACGTTCCCGTGACGCGCGGAACACGCTTGCGCAACAAGCCCGTTTTCAAGTCTTGACACTTGGGCCCGGCAGCAACGAGTCTTCGGGGCAAGCCGCGTGGGAGCGGTCCCACGGGGTTCCGGGGTTCCCTTCCGCGTGGACCGAAGCACGATCGGCCCTTCCCTCCACCTCGCATGGCACACCGTTGACCAGCATCTTCGCACCGCACGCCGCGTTGCCCTGGGCTGGCCGCTGCTCGAACCGAGAGGGCAGGTCCGGACCGCCGACCCCGGCGGTCTGATTCCTGAGGTCCCCGTTCCCACTGGAACAAGGAGTAGTGGAATGCGCATCACCCGAACCGGCGGCGGCCGTAGCCGCAGAGCAGCGGCCCTGACCACGTCGGTCCTGACGGCCTCGGCCCTGCTGCTGACCGCGTGCAGCAGTGACAGCGACGACTCGGACGCCTCGGACTCCGACGGGAAGATCACCCTCAAGGTGGCCGACTACGGACAGTTCGGCTACAAGGAAGCCGGCCTGTTCGAGAAGTACCAGCAGCTTCACCCGAACATCGAGGTGAAGGAGGAGACCACGGCCAACGAGCAGGACTACTACCCGAAGCTCCTTCAGCAGCTGAACTCGGGCAGTGGCCTGGGAGACGTCGTCGGGGTCGAGATCGCCCGCATCAAGGAGGTCGTGGACACCCAGGCGGGCAAGTTCACCGACCTCAAGGGCGCCATCGACACCAGCCAGTGGGTCGAGTGGAAGGCCAAGCAGGCCACCACCAAGGACGGCCAGGTCATCGGCGCCGGTACCGACATCGGCCCGATGTCCCTCTGCTACCGCAGGGACCTCTTCGAGAAGGCGGGCCTGCCGACCGACCGCGAGGAGGTCGCCAAGGCGGTCGCCGGCGGCTGGGAGGACTACATCAAGCTCGGTGAGAAGTACCAGGCGAAGGCGCCCGAGGGCACCTACTTCATGGACTCCGCCAGCGCCATGTTCAACGGTGTGGTCAGCTCCTCCGAGAGCCAGTACTACGACGCCGACGGCAAGGCGATCTACAAGGACAGCCCGGCGGTGCAGAAGGGCTGGAACCTCGCCGCCCAGGCCGCGGACAAGAAGCTGACCCAGGGCCTGCCGCAGTTCCAGGACCCCTGGAAGGCGGCGCTGCGCAAGGGCAGCGTGGCCACCGTCGTGTGCCCCGCCTGGATGGCGCTGCAGATCCAGAACTACTCCGGCGACGACTTCGCGGGCAAGTGGGACATCTCGCGTGCGCCCGGCGCGACCGCGGCCAACTGGGGCGGTTCCTTCCTGACCGTGCCCAAGAGCGGCAAGCACGTCAAGGAGGCCACCGAGCTGGTCAAGTGGCTGACCGCGCCGGAGCAGCAGGCCGCCGTGTTCAAGGCCGTCGGCATCTTCCCGTCCAACAAGGGCGCCTACGACCTCCCCGAGGTGAAGGACGGCAAGCTCGCGTACTTCAACAACGCCCCCGTCGGCCAGATCTACGCCGAGGAGGCCAAGACCATCCCGGTGGCGGTGCTCGGTCCGAAGGACGGCGTGATCAAGGACACGATCTCCCGTGAGATCAACAACATGGAGCAGCGCGGCACCAAGCCCGACAAGGCCTGGGACGCGGCGACCGAGGCGATCGACAAGGCCATCGGCTGACCCGCGCACGGTGCGGGCGGTTCACCCAGCCGCCCCGCACCGCCCGTACCGTGCGCACCGGGGCCGTGAGGAACGACGGTCCCCGCCCGCAGGCGCGGCGGCGCCCGCAGCAGACCCGGCCGTCCCCGGCGGGTCTGCTGCGCGGCGTCGGATCCGCGCCCGCGCCGGGAGGAGGCACACCGCCCCGCCCGGCGCGCGGGCAAGCCGTGTCCCCCCACCTGAACGGCCGGTGAGTTCCCGGGGGGCACGGGCGGGGGCAGGGCACCTGCCCACCCGAGCGAAGGCGAGAGCGGGGGAGGCACCCCGGACACATCGGCCGCGCCCCGGGACGCCCCCGATCCGCTGATTCACTCCGAGCACCTCGACCACTCTCTCCCGGCACCCGCACCGGCACCACGTGCCGGGTCCCGCGCCGCACGCGCCGCCGACCACCCCGCGCACCGCAGACCGACCGTCGCGCGGGCCGCCCGGCCCCCGCCGAGCCGCGCGGGCGGGGACCGGGCGCCGGCCAGCCTCCCGCCCCTACCCGGCCCGACGTCCCAGGCCCGACCTCCCAGGGAAGGACTCCCTCCGTGGCAACGACAACCCCCACACGGGGTGCCCACAACCCGCCGCCCACCGGCGGCCCCCACGCCGCGTCCAAGGAGCGCAGCGCGTGGCGTGCGCGACTGTGGCGCATCGACGACAAGGTGTCGCCGTACGCGTACATCGCCCCCTTCTTCCTCGTCTTCGGTGCCTTCGGGCTCTACCCGCTCCTCTACACCGGCTGGATCGCCCTGCACCGGGTGGAGATGACGAGTCTCGACCAGTCCGAGTGGGTCGGCTTCGACAACTTCGCCAAGATCCTCCAGGACTCCGAGTTCTGGACGGCCGTCTCCAACACCTTCATCATCGGCGTCATCTCGACCGTCCCGCAGCTGCTGGTCGCCCTGGGCCTGGCCCACCTGCTCAACTACAAGCTGCGCGCCAGCACCTTCTGGCGCACGATCATCCTCACCCCGTACGCCACCTCGGTCGCGACCGCGGCCCTCGTCTTCGCCCTGGTGTTCCGGGCCGACGGCGGCCTCATCAACTGGGTGCTGAGCCTCGTGGGCGTCGACAACGTCGACTGGGGCAGCGGCCACTGGACGTCCAAGATCGCCATCTCGATCATCGTGATCTGGCGCTGGACCGGCTACAACGCCCTGATCTACCTGGCGGCCATGCAGGCCGTGCCGACCGACCTGTACGAGGCGGCCTCGATCGACGGCGCCTCGCGCTGGCAGCAGTTCCGCAAGGTGACCATCCCCGCGCTGCGGCCGACGATCCTGTTCACCATCGTCATCTCGACGATCGGCTCCATGCAGCTGTTCGGTGAGCCGCTGCTGCTGGAGGGCGGCACGCTCGGCTCCGTCGGCGGCAGCGAGCACCAGTACGAGACGCTCAGCATCTACCTCTTCAACTACGGCTGGAAGCTGGGCCACCTGGGTCCGGCCGCCGCCGTGGCCTGGGCCATGCTCGTCCTGCTGCTGCTCATCGCCCTGATCAACTGGATCGTCAGCCGGTTCGTGCGCAAGAGCGCGGCCTGACGGGAGCGACAACGATGACCACGACACGTACTCCCTACAAGACCGCCTCGGGCCCGGCCCACGCGACCGAGCTCCCCGGCCCCGGCGGCAAGGGCCGCCGCCTCAGGATCGGCGCCGGCCAGCAGCTCAAGGGCGGCCCCTTCACCTACCTCGCGCTGATCGTCGTCGGCCTGGGGTCCGTCTTCCCCTTGTACTGGACGCTGGTGGCCGCGTCGCACGACCAGCAGAAGGTCCTCGACACCCCGCCACCGTTCCTTCCGGGCGGCAGGCTGTTCAGCAACCTCGAAGCGGCCTGGGAACAGGCCAACCTCGGCAAGGCCATCGTCAACAGCGCCATCGTGGCCGGCTCCATCACCGTGGCCACGCTGTTCTTCTGCACGCTGGCCGGTTACGCCTTCGCCAAGATGCGCTTCCGCGGCCGGAACGTGCTGATGACCGCGGTCATCGCCACGCTCACCATCCCGCCGCAGCTCAGCGTCGTGCCGCTGTTCATGATGATGTCGGACATCGGCTGGGGCGGGAAGCTGGAGTCGGTGATCTTCCCGACGCTGGTGGGTGCCTTCGGTGTCTTCTTCATGCGCCAGTACCTGATCGAGGCCCTGCCCTACGAACTCATCGAGGCGGCCAAGGTGGACGGGGCGAGCAACTTCCGCATCGTGTGGAGCGTCGTCCTGCCCGCGGCCCGGCCCGCGATGATGGTGCTCGGCATGCTCACCTTCGTCCAGGCCTGGAACGACTTCTTCTGGCCGTTCCTCGCCCTGAGCCAGGACAACCCCACCATCCAGGTCGCGCTGGGCCAGCTCAGCGCCTCCTACACCCCCGACCAGAGCATCGTCATGGCCGGAGCGCTGATCAGCACGCTGCCGCTGCTGGTGGTCTTCGTCGTCTTCGGCAAGCAGATCGTCGGAGGCATCATGGCGGGCGCCGTCAAGGGCTGACACCGGCGCACCCCTACGCCACCCGGCGGGGCCCGCCCGCACACGGGCCCCGCCGGACCAGGGCGCTCACCCCCGCGCCCGCCCCGCCGTCCCCGTATCCGCCGGACCCCCCGTCCGCCCCTTCCTCACGCCATTTGGGAGCGTTCTCACCATGACCGCCGCCGTACGACCCGAGACCCCCGCCCAGCCGGCCTCCGGCACCTCCTTCCCGACGGGCTTCGTCTGGGGCGCCGCCACCGCCGCCTACCAGGTGGAGGGCGCCGCCGCCGAGGACGGCCGCACGCCCTCGATCTGGGACACCTTCAGCCACACCCCCGGCAAGGTCCGCAACGGCGACACCGGTGACATCGCCGCCGACCACTACCACCGGTACCGCGACGACGTGGCGCTGATGAAGGACCTCGGCCTGAAGGCGTACCGCTTCTCCGTCTCCTGGTCCCGGGTCCAGCCCACCGGCCGCGGCCCCGCGGTCGAACGCGGCCTGGACTTCTACCGCCGGCTCGCCGACGAACTCCTCGAGGCGGGCATCACCCCCGTCGCCACCCTCTACCACTGGGACCTGCCCCAGGAGCTGGAGGACGCCGGCGGCTGGCCGCACCGCGACACCGCCGACCGCTTCGCCGAGTACGCCGACATCACGGCCCGCGCCCTCGGCGACCGCGTCGGCGTGTGGACCACCCTCAACGAACCGTGGTGCAGCGCCTTCCTGGGCTACGGCTCCGGCGTGCACGCCCCCGGCCGCACCGACCCCGCCGCCACCCTGCGCGCCGCCCACCACCTCAACCTGGCCCACGGCAAGGCGGTCGGCGCCCTGCGCGCGGTCCTGCCGTCCACCGCCCAGACCTCCATCACCCTCAACCTGCACCAGGTGCGCCCCCTCACCGACGCCCCCGAGGACGCCGAGGCGGCCCGCCGCATCGACGCGGTCGGCAACCGGATCTTCACCGGACCCCTCCTCGACGGCGCCTACCCCGAGGACCTGATCGCCGACACCGCGCACCTCGTCGACTGGAACGAGCTGGTGAAGGACGGCGACCTGGCGGAGATCTCCCGGCCGATCGACGTGCTCGGCGTCAACTACTACTCGCCGACCGTGGTCTCCCTGCCCGCCGGCGGCGCGGCCACCACGAAGAACGACGGTCACGGGGCGAGCGACCACTCGCCGTGGACCGGTTCCGAGGGCGTCGCCTTCCACCTCGCCAACGACGACCTCACCGCGATGAACTGGGCCATCGACGCGGACGGACTGCACACCCTGCTGACCGGTCTGGCCAAGTCCCACCCCGGCCTGCCGCTGATGGTCACCGAGAACGGCGCCGCCTTCGACGACTACGTCTCTCCCGAGGGCCGGGTCAACGACCCCGAGCGCATCGCCTACCTCCGGTCCCACCTGGCCGCCGTCCACCGGGCCGTCGCCGACGGCGCCGACGTGCGCGGCTACTTCCTGTGGTCCCTGCTGGACAACTTCGAGTGGTCCTACGGCTACTCGAAGCGTTTCGGCGCCGTCTACGTCGACTACTCCACCCAGCGCCGCATCCCCAAGGCGAGCGCCCACTGGTACGCCGACGTGATCCGGCACAACGCGCTGCCCGCCTCCGGCGAGCAGGGCTGAGACAGACGTGTCTCCGCCGCGGGGGCGCGGCCGGGTCTCCGGCCGTGCCCCCGCGGTCCCGTCACCGGCGCGGAGGGGGGAATCCCGCTGCCCGCGAGGCACGATGGAGGTCCGGGGGACAGCGGCCGGGGCTGTTACATTCCTGGCCTGACAGATGCGAGGGAAGGGCGACGACCATGGCGGTCAACGGCGGGCGGAGCCGGGGCGTCAGACGCCCGACCCTGGAGGAGGTGGCCGCCCGGGCCGGCGTCGGCCGCGGCACGGTCTCCCGGGTGATCAACGGCTCGCCCCGGGTCAGCGACGCGACACGGGCGGCCGTCGAGGCGGCCGTCGCGGAACTGGGCTACGTCCCGAACACCGCCGCCCGCGCGCTCGCCGCCAACCGCACCGACGCGATCGCCCTGGTCGTCCCCGAGCCGGAGACCCGGTTCTTCGCCGAGCCCTACTTCTCGGACATGCTGCGCGGCGTCGGCGCGGAGATCACCGACACCGAGATGCAACTGCTGCTGATCTTCGCGGGCAGCGACCGGGAACGGCAGCGACTCGCCCAGTACCTGGCCGCGCACCGGGTGGACGGCGTCCTGCTGGTCTCGGTGCACGCCGACGACCCGCTGCCCGACATGCTGGCCCAGCTGGAGATCCCCGCGGTGATCAGCGGCCCTCGCTCGGCCGCGGAGACCCTGGCCTCCGTGGACTCCGACAATTACGGCGGCGCCCGCTCCGCCGTCGAGCACCTGGTGTCCCGGGGCCGCAGCCGCATAGCCCACATCACCGGCCGCCTCGACGTCTACGGCGCCCAGCGGCGCGTCGACGGCTACCGCGACGCCCTGCGCGACGCGGGGCTCGGCGACGCGGAGGAGCTGATCGAGACGGGGGACTTCTCCGAGGAGGGCGGCCGGCGCGCGATGACGGAGCTGCTGCGCCGCTGCCCGGACCTGGACGCGGTCTTCGCCGCCTCGGACGTGACCGCGGCCGGTGCCCGCCAGGCCCTGCGCGAGGCGGGCCGGCGCATCCCGGACGAGGTGGCCCTGGTCGGCTACGACGACTCGGCCATCGCCCGCCACCTGGACCCGCCGCTGACCAGTGTCCGGCAGCCCATCGAGGAGATGGGCCGCGCGATGATCGACCTGCTCCTCACCGAGATCGCGGACCGTGGTCCGGCCGGGGCGCGGCAGCGGACCCAGGTGGTGCTGGCGACGGAGCTGGTGCGGCGCGCGTCGTCGTGACCGGCGGTGCGTGACCGGGGGCGTGGGCGGGGCCGCGTGATCGGCGCCGCGCGGGGCCCAACGCAATCAGCCGGTGACCATCTTCCGAAGGTCACCGGCTGATCACTCAGGGTGAGTGACGGGACTTGAACCCGCGGCATCCTGGACCACAACCAGGTGCTCTACCAGCTGAGCTACACCCACCAAGGCCGGTGCTGGAATCCCGTGTGGTGGGCTTCCCCGACCGGCTGAGAAAAAGTGTACAGGGTCCGAAGGGGTGCTCGCGCCAGCCTTTCGTGTCGCCGCCCTCCCGGGCCCCGTCGCGCCTACTCGGCGGGCAGGACGTGCTTGGCGGCGATCGCCTTGGCGGTGTCGGAGTCGGGGCCCGGCTGCGGGACGAAGACGGCCTCCCGGTAGTAGCGCAGCTCGGCGATGGACTCGCGGATGTCGGCGAGCGCGCGGTGGTTGCCGTTCTTCTCGGGGCTGTTGAAGTACGCCCGCGGGTACCAGCGGCGGGCCAGCTCCTTGATCGAGGAGACGTCGACGATCCGGTAGTGGAGGTAGTCCTCCAGCGTCGGCATGTCGCGCAGCAGGAAGCCCCGGTCGGTGCCGACCGAGTTGCCGCACAGCGGGGCCTTGCCCGGCTCCTTCACGTGCTCCCGTACGTACGCCAGGACCTGCGCCTCGGCGTCCGCGAGCGTCGTGCCGCCGTCGAGCTCGGCGAGCAGGCCGGACGCGGTGTGCATCTGACGCACCACCTCCGGCATCGTCTCCAGGGCCCGCTCCGGCGGGCGGATGACGATGTCGACGCCTTCGCCGAGGATGTTCAGCTCGGAGTCGGTGACGAGGGCGGCAACCTCGATGAGCGCGTCGTCGGACAGCGAGAGGCCGGTCATCTCGCAGTCGATCCACACCATGCGATCGTTCATGTGGCCCACCCTACGGCTGCCGTACCCCGTACGGTCCCCCGGCGTCGGTGCGGGCGTCACGGGGGCTGCCGCCCCGGGAACCCCGCTTCGGCCCGGACGGCATCGGCCCCAGACGCCGGACGGGCTGGACCGACCCGCCCGGCGTTTCGGGTGCTAGGTCACGGCGCGCTGCGCTGGCCCGGCAGGCTCGCCGTCGCCGCGGGGAGCGGCGGGGCCGAGCGGCGGGTCTGGAACGGGACCGCGTTCTCCGACGGCAGGGCGGCCGGTTGCTGGCCCCCCTCGCCGGGGCCGGGGGCCCGGGATGCTCCCGCGAGGCCGGTCTCCGGGTCCACCGGCCGGTCGCCCTGCGGGCGGCGTGCCCGGTAGGCCGCCCGGTAGGCGGCCGGGGACGAGCCCAGCTGGCGGCGGAAGTGACCGCGCAGGGCCACCGGCGAGCGGAAGCCGCAGCGGCCCGCGACCTCGTCCACCGAGTAGTCCGACGTCTCCAGCAGGCGCTGCGCCTGGAGCACCCGCTGTGTGATCAGCCACTGCAACGGCGCGCTGCCGGTCAGCGAGCGGAAGCGGCGGTCGAAGGTGCGCCGGCTCATGTACGCGCGCGCCGCCAGTGTCTCCACGTCGAACTGCTCGTGGAGGTGCTCCAGCGCCCAGGCGACGACCTCGGCGAGCGGGTCGGCGCCGATCTCCTCCGGTAAAGACCGGTCGAGGTAGCGCTCCTGACCGCCCGAGCGGCGCGGCGGGACCACCAGGCGGCGCGCCAGCGCGCCGGCCGCCTCGTTGCCGTGGTCCGTGCGCACGATGTGCAGGCACAGGTCGATACCTGCCGCCGTGCCCGCCGAGGTCAGGACGTCACCGTCGTCCACGAACAGCTCGCGCGGATCGACGTGCACCGACGGGTAGCGCTTGGCCAGCGTCGGCGCGTACATCCAGTGGGTGGTGGCGGGACGGCCGTCCAGCAGGCCGGCCGCCGCGAGCACGAAGGCGCCGGTGCACAGCCCGACGATGCGGGCGCCCTCCTCGTGTGCCCGGCGCAGTGCGTCGAGCGCTTCCTCCGGTGGCGGCGAGGTGATCGACCGCCAGGCGGGCACCACGACGGTGCCGGCCCGGGAGATCGCCTCCAGGCCCTGCGGCGCCGTGAGTTCGAGGCCCCCCGTGGTCCGCAGCGGGCCTTCCTCACCGGCGCACACCAGTAGTCGGTAGCGTGGCACGCCGGCGTCCTGGCGGTCGATCCCGAACACCGACAGCGGTATGGAACTCTCGAAGATGGGGCCGCCGCTGAACAGCAGCACCGCGACGATCTCCTTGCGGCGTCGCCCGGAGAGCTTCCGGGCCGCGGCTTCCGGCGCGGCAGTGGAGTCGTGGCTCATACTGCTAAGCCCCCCTCGGTGGTCGCGGCGCCCTCAACCTTTCGGGTCTGTCGCTCCAACACGTTTCCCCTCGGTCCTGCACGAGTCCCCCGCCGTAGACAGTCAAGATCGAATCTACTGCGTCCCGTCACGCCGAAGTGGCCGGTTCGGCACTTGGGACATTGTCGACATGGCAACTTGGCGTGAAGCAGTCGATCACGAAGCGTTGCACTCCGGGGCGCCGCAGGGAAGTGCGCCTTGTCGCAGTGGCCAATCCCCGTAGGGTGCGCAGGGTCCCGGAGACCCTTTCCGTGCAGGTGGAACGGGGGTTGGGGGGTGGTTCGGACCGGGTATGCGACACCCTTGGAAGTTGGCCGAAAAGAAGCGGAAGCGTGCGCGGAAACCGGTCAGTCGACCGGTGTGTTTTTCCCCGCGCCCGGCCCCCGGGCCGCGCGCTGCTCCGGCCGGCGCGGCAGCAGCCGGCAGGCGCCGGTGAGGGCGGCCGGGCCGAGGGCCGTCCCGGCGGCGCCGGCGAAGGAGGTGCCGCACCACGGGAGCGCGAGCGGGACGAGGAGGCAGCCGAAGGCCGCCCGGCGGACCGGATCGGTGACGCCCTCCCGGGGCGACGGGGTCGGTGCGGGGGTGCCGGGCGTGCCGGACGGCGGCTCGGCGGGCTGGTGCGGTGGGGACATGCGGGCTGCTCCCTGCGGCCGGCGGCGTGGGGATCAACGCGCGTCCGGCGCGTCGGTCACGGTCGGTCACGGACGGTCACGACATGTTGAATCCCGTGCAAACCACCTGTACAGCGCAGCAACCATTGCCTTACGGGCGCCCCCTCGTGCATGCTCCGGTGAACCCGCGGCGGACCCCGCGCGGGTTCTGGGAGAAGGAGGCGTGCCGCCGTACCCTTGCGGGTATGGGGTTGGGAAGATGATTCCCGGACACAGCTCCGCCGCTCACTGTCGTCCCCCATAAAGGATGAATACGCCGAGACAGCCATGGCCGGTCACGAATTCTTCGAACCCGCGGACCGCAAGCGGCCCGTCGCCGAACCTACGGCGGCCGAGCCCCTGGCGGCCGAAGAACCGCGCAAGTCGTGCGACCCAGCCTTCAAGCACGGCGTCGTCGTCGGCTTCGACGGCTCCACCTCCAGTGAGCGCGCCCTCGCGTACGCCATCGGCATGGCCTCCCGGCTGGGCTCCGGCCTGGTGATCGTCCATGTCGCCAACCGGCTCCCCACCACGGTGTGGGCGGGCTGCGAACCCCCCGTCTTCGTCGACGTGCCGGACCACCGCACCGAGGTGCTGGGCCTGGAGCTGGCGTGCGCGGACTACCTCACCGAGGTGCCGTGGATCCTGGTCGAGCGCGGCGGAGACATCTGCCACGAACTCGAAGAGGTGGGCCGGGAGTACGAGGCGGACGCGATCGTCGTCGGCTCCAGTCACGGCCTGGTGGGCCGGCTCTTCGGGTCGGTCGCCGGACGGCTCGCCAAGCGGGCGCAGCGGCCCGTCGTGGTCATCCCGTGACGTGCTCCCCGGCCCGCAGGCCGGGGAAGCGGGCCCGGACCGGCTGACCGGCCCGGACCGGCCGCTCCGCCGAGGGCCCCGCGCGGGCCGCAGCGCCCTTCGGCGATGTGCACGGGCCCCCGGTGTGCGGTGGCACACCGGGGGCCCGTGCACGTTGTCCTGCCTGCGCGGGGGCGCTGCGGCGGAGCCGCACGCGACGCGGCCCCGCGCCCTCGGGCGGACCTACTCCACCGTCACCGACTTGGCGAGGTTGCGGGGCTTGTCGATGTCCCGGCCCAGGGCCAGGGCCGTGTGGTAGGCGAGGAGCTGGAGGGGGATGCCCATCAGGATGGGGTCCAGTTCGTCCTCGTTCTTCGGGACGACGATGGTGTGGTCGGCCTTCTCCTGCTCCTGGTGGGCGACGGCGAGGATCTGGCCGCTGCGGGCCTTGATCTCCTCCATGGCCGCGCGGTTCTTCTCCAGCAGGTCGTCGTCCGGCACGATCGCGACCGTCGGCAGGGCCGGCTCGATCAGGGCGAGCGGGCCGTGCTTGAGCTCGGAGGCGGGGTAGGCCTCGGCGTGGATGTACGAGACCTCCTTGAGCTTCAGGGAGGCCTCGCGGGCGACCGGGTAGCCCCGCACGCGGCCGATGAAGAGCATCGAGCGGGCGTCGGCGTACTGCGCGGCCAGCTTCTTGATGTCCTCCTCCTGCTCCAGCATCTCGGCGATCTGCGCGGGCAGCCTGCGCAGGCCCTCGATGATCCGCTTGCCGTCGCGCACGGACAGGTCGCGGGTGCGGCCCAGGTGCAGGGCGAGCAGCGCGAAGGCGACGCAGGTGTTGGTGAAGCACTTGGTGGACACGACGCAGACCTCGGGGCCGGCGTGCACGTACATGCCGCCGTCCGCCTCGCGGGCGATCGCCGAGCCGACGACGTTGACGACGCCGAGCACCCGGGCGCCCTTGCGCTTCAGCTCCTGCACGGCGGCCAGCACGTCGTACGTCTCACCGGACTGCGAGACCGCGATGTACAGGGTGTCGGGGTCCACGACCGCGTTGCGGTAGCGGAACTCGGAGGCGGGCTCGGCGTCCGCGGGGATGCGGGCCAGCTCCTCGATCATCTGGGCGCCGATCTGGCCCGCGTGGTACGAGGTGCCGCAGCCGAGGATCTTCACGCGGCGCACGGCGCGCGCCTCGCGGGCGTCCAGGTTGAGGCCGCCGAGGTGCACGGTGGAGAAGCGGTCGTCGATCCGGCCGCGCAGCACGCGGTCCACGGCCTCGACCTGCTCGTGGATCTCCTTGTGCATGTAGGTGTCGTGGCCGCCCATGTCGTAGGAGGCCGCCTCCCACTCCACGGTGGTCGGCTCGGACGTGGTGCGGGTGCCCTCGGTGGTGTAGGTGCGGAAGTCGTCGGCCTTGAGGGTGGCCATCTCGCCGTCGTCGAGGGTGACTATCTGCCGGGTGTGGGCGACCAGCGCGGCGATGTCCGAGGCGACGAACATCTCCTTCTCGCCGATGCCGAGGACGACCGGCGAGCCGTTGCGGGCGACGACGATGCGCTCGGGGAAGTCGGCGTGCATGACGGCGATGCCGTAGGTGCCCTCGATGACCCGGAGGGTCTCGCGGACCTTGTCCTCCAGCTTCTCCGCCTCGGAGCGGGCGATGAGGTGGACGAGGACCTCGGTGTCGGTCTCGGAGAGGAACTCGACGCCGTCCGCCTCCAGCTTGCGGCGCAGGTCGGCGGCGTTGTCGATGATGCCGTTGTGGACGACGGCCACCTTGTGGTCGGCCGACATGTGCGGGTGGGCGTTCACGTCGGACGGGGCGCCGTGGGTGGCCCAGCGGGTGTGGGCGATGCCGGTGGTGCCCTTGAAGCGGGCCGGGACCTTGGCCTCCAGGTCGCGGACCCGGCCCTTGGCCTTGACCATCTTCAGGCCGGCCGCCTTCGGGGACGTGACGACGATGCCCGCCGAGTCGTAGCCGCGGTACTCCAGGCGCTGGAGGCCCTCCAGGAGCAGGGGCGCGACGTCACGCCTGCCGATGTATCCGACGATTCCGCACATGTAAGCGTATTCCTCAGCCGTAGACGATGCGGCGCAACTGGCGGAGCGACAGCTCCGGCGGTGCCACCGCCCGGTATTTCAGTTCCGCCCCGATCCGTTCGAAGATCGTCGCGTTCACCAGGCCCTGGGCCTGGAGCTCGCGGTGGCGGCGACGGACGAATTCCTCGGTCGTCTCGTCGAAGTAGGCGAGCACGTCCTGGATCACGCGCAGCGCCTCGCCCCGGTTGAGGGGGGTGGACCGCGTCAGATGATCAACGAGTTCGTCGTGCACCCGGTAGATCCTGGGGTACGGGTGAGGGTTTCGCAAGAATCTTGCCCGATTTCGGGCAGGCTCGCTCGCGAGGGGGGGCTACATCCGCTTCAGCACCGCCTGCTTGGCGAGGGTGAACTCCTCGTCCGTCAGCACCCCGGAGCGGTGCAGTTCGCCCAGCTCCCGCAGCCGTCGCAGCAGCGTGTCGTGGTCGTCCTCACCGGCGGGGGCCGGGGCGGGCGCGTCCTCGGACGGACGGCCGTCCTCCAGGGCGGCCGGAGCGGCGGGGTGCGGGAGCCGGGCCTGCACGGCGGCGGCCACCAGCGCCATCAGCGGGTCCTTCTTGAAGCCCCACAACTCCACCGCGTTGGGGTCGTACTTGGGCGGTGCCTTGGTCGGCGCGGCCCGCACGGTGAAGCGGAGGTGGCCGTTCTCCAGGCCGACCGCCGGCTGCCACTCCACGGAGACGATGTCGTCGAGGGTCAGGGTGCGCGGGCCGGCGGCCGACTTGGAGTCCTCCGCCTGCCACTTCCACTCCAGGCGTACGCGCTCGCCGTCGAAGCTCGCGATGCCGTCCCCGGCGGAGACCGACAGCGGGACGGAGGGGCCGGGCAGCAGGTAGGCGTCCACCGGGCCGGAGGGGACCTGGTCCAGCAGCAGGGCGTTGCGCACCTCGTCCACGAAGTACTCGGCGACGCCGTACCGGTCGGACTCCACGATCAGCTGGTACGGGTCGTGCGGCTCGGTGAGCCGGCCGCCGGTCGCGTGCAGCAGCGGGTCGGCGCCGTCCCGCAGGCGCAGCCGCAGCCGCCCGGACTTCTTGCCCTGTTCGAACGATATGCCCGCCAACGCCGCCAGAGGGACGGCCAGTTCACCCAGTTCCCTGCGGAGCAGGCCGACGTTCTTGTCCCGCCCGGGAGTCAGCCGCAGGGTGTCGCCGTCGAAGACCCACGTTCCGTCCTTCTGGATGATTTCCGCCATGAGCAGATTGTTTCATCCGCTTCTGCGGACGGCGGTTGTGCGGGAGAGTGGTCTACACCCATCTCCACCCGCATCCGCACCATCGCGAAGGGAGCGCACGTGTTACCTCATCGACGGCACCACAGAACGACTCCCCGACTGCCCCGGCTTCTGGGATCGCTGCTGCTGGTGACGGCGGCCTGCGCCATGACGGCCGGCGCCGCGCCCGCCCCGAAGACGGCCACGACATCCCTGGACCAGGTGATCCCGGCCCCCGCCGCGGTCGACCCGGGCGGCGACCCGTACCGCATCACCCGCGGCACCCACATCCGCGTCGACGACTCACGCGAGGCCCGCCGCGTCGGCGACTACCTCGCGGACGTCCTGCGGCCCTCCACCGGCTACCGACTGCCCGTCACCTCCCACGGCCAGGGCGGCATACGACTGCGCCTGGCCCCGGGCCCGTACGGCGACGAGGGCTACCGCCTCGACAGCGGCCGTTCCGGCGTCACCATCACCGCGCGCAAGGCCGCCGGGCTCTTCCACGGCGTCCAGACGCTGCGCCAGCTCCTGCCCGCCGCCGTCGAGAAGGACTCCGTGCAGCCCGGCCCCTGGCTGGTCGCGGGCGGCACCATCAAGGACACCCCGCGCTACGGCTGGCGCGGCGCCATGCTCGACGTCTCCCGGCACTTCTTCACCGTGGACGAGGTCAAGGAGTACATCGACCGGATCGCCCTCTACAAGTACAACAAGCTCCACCTGCACCTCAGCGACGACCAGGGCTGGCGCATCGCCATCGACTCCTGGCCGCGCCTGGCGACGTACGGCGGTTCCACGGAGGTCGGCGGCGGTCCCGGCGGCTACTACACCAAGGCCGACTACAAGGAGATCGTCCGCTACGCCTCCTCCCGCCACCTGGAGGTCGTGCCCGAGATCGACATGCCGGGCCACACCAACGCGGCCCTGGCCTCCTACGCCGAGCTGAACTGCGACGGTGTCGCACCCCCGCTGTACACCGGCACCAAGGTCGGCTTCAGCTCGCTGTGCGTGGACAAGGAGATCACGTACGACTTCGTGGACGACGTCGTGCGCGAGGTCGCCGCGCTCACCCCGGGCCGCTACCTCCACATCGGGGGCGACGAGGCGTACGCCACCCCGCACGAGGACTTCGCGGCGTTCATGGACCGGGTGCAGCCGGTCGTCGCGAAGTACGGCAAGACGGTCGTCGGCTGGCACCAGCTGACCAGTGCCACCCCGGCCGAGGGCGCGCTCGTCCAGTACTGGGGCCTGGACCGCACCAGTGACGCGGAGAAGGCCAGGGTCGCGAAGGCCGCGCAGAACGGGGCCGGGCTGATCCTGTCCCCGGCCGACCGGACGTACCTGGACATGAAGTACACCAAGGACACCCCGCTGGGTCTGTCCTGGGCGGGCTACGTGGAGGTGCAGCGCTCCTACGACTGGGACCCGGCCGCCTACCTGCCGGGCGCCCCCGCCTCCGCGATCCGCGGCGTCGAGGCGCCGATGTGGACGGAGACCCTCGACAAGCCCGAGCAGCTCGAGTACATGGCCTTCCCGAGGCTGCCCGGCGTCGCCGAGCTGGGCTGGTCCCCGGCGGCGACGCACGACTGGGACGGCTACAAGGTGCGGCTCGCCGCCCAGGCGCCGCGCTGGGAGGCACTGGGGATCGACTACTACCGGTCGCCGCAGGTGCCCTGGCCGGCCGGCTGACCCGCGACGCCCGACGGGCACCCCGGAGGACCGTCTCCGGGGTGCCCGCCCGTCCCTGCGGGGCCGTCGGTCAGCGGCCCGCGATCGGGTTCCTGAGGGTGCCGACCAGCTGGAGCGCGCCCGACGGGTCCGCCAGGTCCACCATCTGCCGGTTGTCGCGCAGCTGGAGCCGGTTGAGGCAGGACAGCGCGAACTCGGGCGCGAACATGTCGTACCGGGCGAACTTGTCGGCCAGCTCCGGCACCGACTCCTGGTAGGCGCGGGTGACCTCCGCGACCGTGCCCCAGAAGGTGTCCTCCGCCACGATCCCCTCGGTGGCGAGGTTGGCGGCGAGGAAGCGGAAGAAGCAGTCGAAGACGTCCGTGAAGACCGACAGGAGCTTCTTGTCGTCCGGCACGTCCACGGCGATGCGGGCGACTTCCGGCGGCAGCACCGCGTCCGGGTCCATCACCGCGATCTCCTCGGCGATGTCCTTGTAGATCGCGCGCCGCACCACCCCGTCCTCCAGCACGAGGATCACGTTCTCGCCGTGCGGCATGTAGACCAGGTCGTAGGCGTAGAAGCTGTGCAGCAGCGGGACGTAGTAGGCCCGCAGGTAGTGCCGCAGCCACTCGGCCGGCGTGAGTCCGGACCGCTCGATCAGCGCGCCCGCGAAGGAGGCGCCCTCGTCGTCGACGTGGACGAGGGAGGCCATGGTGGCCAGCGTCTCGCCGTCCCGCAGGGAGGGCACCGGGCTCTCACGCCACAGCGCCGCCAGCATCTTGCGGTACGGCGAGTAACGGTCGGTGGCCTGCTCGTACTCCAGGTGCCGGTAGCCGACGGCCGCCCGCTCCCGGATGATCGACAGGCCCGTCGACTTCAGCACCGGGTCGCCCTCGATGAGCTGGGCGAGCCAGTCGTTGATGGCCGGGGTCGCCTCCATGTACGCCGCCGACAGGCCGCGCATGAAGCCCATGTTGAGGACGGACAGGGCCGTCTTCACGTAGTGCTTCCCGGGGTGCGAGGTGTTGAAGAAGGTGCGGATGGACTGCTGGGCCAGGTACTCGTCGTCGCCCTCGCCCAGGCAGACCAGGTGCTGCCGGGCCACCTCGGCGGCGAAGGTGACGGTGAGCTTGTTCCACCACTGCCACGGGTGCACCGGGATGAACAGGTAGTCGGCCGGATCCAGGCCCCGCTCGCGCAGGACCCCGTGGAAGCGGTCGACGGTCGCCTCGCCCAGCTCGTCCCGTACGAACGACTCGTACTCGATGCCCACGCCCGCCGTGAACGCCGCCCGCGAGCGGTGCGCGGCCAGCCACACCAGGCGGACCGGGCTCGCCGTCTCGGGGGCGTACGACAGGTACTCGTGGATGCCGAAGCCGAGCCGCCCGTTGTTGGCGACGAAGCAGGGGTGGCCCTCGGTCATGCCGGTCTCGACGGCCTGGAAGTCGCCCCTGGCCAGTTCGGCGGAGGTGACCCGCGGCTTGGTGAGCTTGTAGCAGGTGCCGGAGAGGGTGGAGGAGATCTCCTCCAGGTAGACGGGCAGGATCTCGTCGCTCAGGCCCAGCGACCCCTTCAGCTCGATGAAGAAGTCCAGGGCCGCGAGCGGGAGGCCGGCGCCGTCCCGGTGGCGGGTGATCGAGGCGGCGTCCACCTGCCAGTGGTCCAGGGCGCGGACGGTGGCGGTGAAGCGGTACTCGGTCGTGCCGTCGTCGCTGCGGACGACGTACGCGTCACCGTCCCGTTCCGGCGTGATCAGCCGCTCGTGCGTGAACTCGGCCAGGGCCTTGCGGACCAGGAGGCGGTTGGCCTGCTCCCAGCGTTCGGGGGAGAGGTGGGCCACGGCGTCGGCGAGGCTCATGCGGGCACCCCCGTCGCCGCGAGGCTGTGCCTGTTGAAGAAGCGCTCCCGGGTGCAGAAACTGAGGAGCGCCTTCTTCTCCGGCTTCTGGATCTCGCGCTCGGCCACGAAGCCGACCGCCTCGTTCAGGGCGTGGACCGCCTTGTTGTCGACGTCGGGCTCGACGACCACCCGGTGGGTGGCCGGGTCCTCGAAGAGGTGCGCCATCACGGCGGTGATGACGGAGCGGGTGAACCCCCGCACCGGACGGTCCGTCGGCGGCGTCAGGAAGTGCATGCCGACGTCCCCGGGCAGCGGCTCGTACAGGCCCACCAGCTCGCGGTGGGCGGGGTCGTACTTCTCCATCAGGAAGGCGGGCTCGCCCTCCTGGAGACCGAGCAGCGCGTGGTGGTGCTCGTCGGCGGCTATCTCCATGTACGCGCGCTCGACGTCCTCCAGTCTCGCGCCCTGCATCATCCAGAAGGCGGCCTTGGGGTGGGTGACCCAGCGGTGCAGGAGCTCGGCGTCCTTCAGCGGGTCGAGGGGGCGGAACGTGAAGGTCATACGGAGAACTCCTGGAACGCGATGGTCTTCTCGACCGGGTAGTACTCGGTGCCGAGCAGCTCTCGGACGATACAGCTGTTGCGGTAGGCACCCATGCCGAGGTCGGGGCTGGTGATGCTGTGCGTGTGGACGCCGGCGTTCTGCAGGAACACGCCGCTGCCCGTGACGTCGACGGCGTAGTTGCGGGCCACGTCGAAGTTGCCCCGGGAGTCGTAGCACAGCCGGTCCCGGACGGGCTTGAGGAACTCCGGCTCGGTGTACGCGTAGCCGGTGGCCAGCACCAGACCCTGGGACTCGATCTCGAAGTCCTCGCCCTGCTCCTCCTGACGGAAGCCGAGCGTGTACGTGCCGTCCGCGTACCGGGCGCTGGTCAGGGCGGAGTTGGTGAGCAGGCGGGTGGGGACCGGGCCGCCGAGCCTCTTCTGGTAGAGCAGGTCGAAGATCTCGTTGATCAGGTCGCCGTCGATGCCCTTGAACAGGCCCTTCTGCTCGGTGGTGAGGCGGTAGCGGGTGTCCTCCGGCAGCGCGTGGTAGTAGTCCACGTACTCCGGTGAGGTCATCTCCAGCGTGAGCTTGGTGTACTCCAGCGGGAAGAAGCGCGGGGAACGCGTCACCCAGTTCAGCCGGTACCCGTGGACGTCGATCTCGCCGAGCAGGTCGTAGTAGATCTCGGCGGCGGACTGGCCGCTGCCGACCAGCGTGATCGACTCCTTCTTCACCAGCTCCGCCCGGTTCTGCACGTAGCGGGAGGTGTGGAGGAAGTCGCCGGCCAGGCCCCGGCAGGCGTCCGGGATGTGCGGCGGGGTGCCGGTGCCGAGGACGAGGCGGCGGGCGCGGTAGGTGTCACCGGCCGTGGTGGCGACGAGGTAGACCTCGTCCCGTTCGTCGTAGGTCACCTCGGTGACCGTCGTGGAGAAGCGGACGCTGCTGAGCTTGTTCGCGGCCCAGCGGCAGTAGTCGTCGTACTCGACGCGCAGCGGGTAGAAGTTCTCCCGGATGTAGAACGAGTACAGCCGGCCCTTCTCCTTCAGGTAGTTGAGGAAGGAGTACGGGGACGTCGGGTCGGCGAGCGTGACCAGGTCCGACATGAACGGGGTCTGGAGGTGGGCGCCCTCCAGGAACATGCCGGCGTGCCACTCGAAGTCCGGCTTGGACTCCAGGAAGACGCCGTTCAGCCCGGCGATGGGCTCGGTGAGGCAGGCCAGGCCGAGGTTGAAGGGGCCGAGGCCGATCCCCACGAAGTCGTACGGGGCACTGGCTTCAGGAAGCGCGGTCAAGGGACTCTCCCAGGTACTGCTCGGCGTGGCCGGCGATCAGGTCGAGGACGGCGGCGATGTCGGCCGTGGTCGTCTCGGGGTTGAGCAGGGTGAACTTGAGGTAGTGGCGTCCGCCCACCTTGGTGCCCGCGACCACGGCGTCGCCGGAGGCGAAGAGGGCCTTGCGGGCGTAGAGGTTGGCGCGGTCGGTCTCGGCGGGGTCGGTGACGGCCGCCGGTATGTAGCGGAAGACCAGGGTGGACAGGCTCGGCTCGACGACGACGTCGAAACGGGGGTCGGCGGCGAGCAGTTTCCAGCCCTCGGCCGCCAGGTCGCAGACCTCGTCGAAGAGCTCGCCGATGCCGTCGGCGCCCATCACGCGCAGCGTCATCCACAGCTTGAGGGCGTCGAAGCGGCGGGTGGTCTGGAGGGACTTGTCCACCTGGTTGGGGATACGTTCCTGCACCGTGCGGCGCGGGTTGAGGTACTCCGCGTGGTAGGTGGCGTGGCGCAGGGTGGCCGCGTCCCGGACCAGCACGGCCGAGGAACTCACCGGCTGGAAGAAGGACTTGTGGTAGTCCACGGTGACCGAGTCGGCGCGCTCGATGCCGTTGATGCGGTCGCGGTACTTCAGGGAGGCGAGCAGTCCGCAGCCGTAGGCCGCGTCCACGTGCATCCACACGCCGTACTGCTCGCACAGCCCGGCGATCTCCGGCAGGGGGTCGATGGAGCCGAAGTCGGTGGTGCCGCCGGTGGCGACGACGGCCATGGGGACCAGGCCGTCCTTCGTGCAGCGCTCCAGTTCGCGGGCGAGGGCGACGGTCTGCATGCGCTTGTCGTGGTCGACGGGGACCGACACGACGGCGTCGGGGCCGAGGCCGAGCAGTTTCGCGGACTTCTGCACGCTGAAGTGGCTGACCTCGGAGGCGAAGACGCGCAGGTCGGCGAAGTTCTCGGCCTTCGCCTCCTCGCGGGCCAGCAGCAGCGCCTGGAGGTTGGACTGGGTGCCGCCGGAGGTGAACACGCCGTCGGCCGCCGGGCCGAGTCCGATGCGGGCGCAGGTCCAGTCGATCAGTTTGCGCTCGATGAGCGTGCCGCCGGCCGACTGGTCCCAGGTGTCCAGGGAGGAGTTGACGGCGGAGAGCACCGCCTCGCCGAGCACGGCCGGGATGACGACCGGGCAGTTGAGGTGGGCGAGGTAGCGGGGGTGGTGGAAGTAGACGGCGTCGCGGAGGTAGACGTCCTCCAGCTCGTCGAGGACCGCGGCCGTGTCGTGCAGCGGCTGGTCGAGGTCGATCTCGTCGATGCGGGGGGAGAGGGCGTCGACCGCGACACCGGTGAACGGACGGTCGGTGGTGGCGAGTTTGGCGGCCACCCGCTCGACTCCTTGGATCACGGAGCGGCGGTACTGCTCCGCGGTGGTGTCGTTGAGCAGGTGCGAGCGCATGTGGGGGTCCTCCGGTGGGGACGGTCCGAGAGGGGACGGGAGAGGGCGGGGCCCTGGCTTCGACTTAGGTAAGCCTAACCTAATTGACCTTGGTCGTGCGCATGCCGGTGCGTGACCGCCGTCACGGGGCCTCGTCAGTGCGTCGGGCCGGCGGGGTGCGGCCTCGGGTGCCGGTCGGTGCCGGCCGTCAGCTCTCCTCGCGGAGCTGCTCCTCCGTCAGTCCCTGGCGCCAGTAGCCGACGAAGGTGACGCGGCGGCGGTCGACGCCGCGCTCGCCCACGAAGTGCCGGCGCAGCCCTCGGACGCGGCCGGCCTCGCCGGCGATCCAGACGTACGGGTGCTGGGCGGGCGGCAGCCGGGCGTCCTGGAGGGCGCGGAGGGCGAGGTCCGCGGGTGTTCCGGCGTCGTCCCGGACCAGCCAGGTGACCTCGGCGTCCGCCGCGGTCGCGAGGTCCTGCACGTCCTCGGCGTGCGGCACCTCCAGCCAGACCCGGGCCCGGGTGCCGGCGGGCAGCGACTCGACGATGGCCGTGGCGGCCGGTACGGCGGTCTCGTCGCCCCAGATCACCACCAGGTCGGTGTCCTCGGGCGGGCGGAAGCGGATCGCCCGGTTGTCGGCGACCGCCGGGCCGAGCAGCACGACCCGGTCACCGGGGGCGGCGTCGGCGGCCCAGCGGGAGGCGGGACCGGCCTGGACCGCGGCGCCCGGCTCGACGCCGTGCAGCACGAAGTCGATGTCGATCTCGGTGGTGGTGCCGTGGGCGTCCCGCCGCAGGGCCCGCAGCGTGTAGGAGCGCATCACCGCCCGCACGTCGTCCGGCAGTTCGCGCCACGCCTGCCACCAGCCCTCGCCCCGCTCGATCGGCACGGCCGGCTCCGGCTGCCCCGGGTGCGGCAGGAACAGCGACAGGGACTGGTCGAGTCCGTCGGAGTGGAAGGCGCGCAGGTCGGGCCCGGCGAAGGTGACCCGGGTCAGGGACGGGCCGAGCCGCCTCGTCCGTACGACCTGGAGGGAGAAGAAACGGAACGGGGCGGCCACGGCCGTCGTCATGGAGTGCTCCGGAGAGAGGGGAAGGTGACGGTCAGCCGACCTTCTTGGCGTTCTCGATCGCCTCGGCCAGGTTGTCGAGCAGCGGCGTGCACTTGTCGTAGGACAGGATCGGCTCGGGGGAGCGGGAGATGACCTGGCCGGCCTTGACCGCGGGGAGCTGCTTCCAGGTGCCCTCGGTGATGTCCGCGGGCTGGATGGTCGAGGCGCGGTCGTCCATGATGATGACGTCGGCCGGGTACTTGTCGACGTTCTCCCAGCTCAGGCTCTCGAACCAGCCGCCGGTCGCCTTCTTGGCGTCCTCGGAGGGCTCGACGAAGTTCACGCCGAGGGCCTTGAAGTACTCCAGGTCGACGGAGAGGTTGGTGCCGGAGACGTAGAAGAGCTCGGCGCTCGCGGAGCCGGCCAGCACCCTGATCTCGGGCTTGGCCTTCGCGGCGGCGCGCAGCCGGGCCGCGGCCTTCTCGAACCTCGCCTTGGCGTCGGTGACCTTCTTGGCCTTCATGTCCGCGCCGAGCGACTCGGCCAGCTCCCACATGCGCTGCAGCGGCTGGGTGAGCTGCCGGTCGAAGACGGAGATCGCGACGCTCGGCGCGAGCTTGGCGATCTTGTCCTTGGAGTCCTCCGGGACGGACCAGAGGGTGCCCGCGGTGTCGAACGTCGTCGTGACGAGCACCTCGGGCGCGAGGCTCGCGTACTTCTCGACGCTCAGCTTGCCCCACTCGTTGCCGAGCACGGTGACCTTGTCGACGTCGATGTCGCCGGCCTGGACGTCCGGCTTGCCGTCCTTGGTCGTGGTGGGCCCGAACACGCCCTTGACCTGGATGCCGTAGTCCCACAGGGCGGCGGCGACACCGGTGAAGGCGACGATGCCCGTCGGCACCTTGTCCAGCTTCACGGTGGTGCCCCGGTCGTCCTTGAAGGACCAGGGACCGGACTTGGCGGCGGCCTTGCCGTCACCGGAGCCACCGCTCTTCGCGTCGTCGTCACCGCAGGCCGCGAGCACGGCACCGAGGCCGACGGCGCCGCCTGCGGCGAGGATTCCGCGGCGGGTCGGGTGGGTAGCTGTGGCGTTGAACATGGCGTGGCTGCTTTCGAACGGTGCGGAGCATCCGCGGGACAAGTCGAAGGTAGGTTAGCCTAACCTCAGCTCGCCTGGTCCACGGGGTGTATCCGCGGGGTGGGCCGGGGCGGAGCCGGGAGCGACCCCGCCCGGACCGCCCGCGCCTCAGCTCACCAGCCCCAGCTCCCGCGCGATCAGCATCCGCTGGACCTCGCTGGTGCCCTCGCCGATCTCCAGGATCTTGGCGTCGCGCCACATCCGGGCCACGGGGTACTCGTTCATGAAGCCGTAGCCGCCGTGGATCTGCGTGGCGTCCCGGGCGTTGTCCACCGCGACCGTCGACGAGTACAGCTTCGCCAGCGCCGCCTCCTTCTTGAAGGGCTCGCCCGTCACCAGGCGCGAGGCCGCGTCGCGCCAGGCCAGGCGGGACGTGTGGGCCTTCATCTCCATGTCGGCGATCTTGAACTGGATCGCCTGGTTGGCGCCGATCGGCCGGCCGAAGGCGTGACGTTCCTTCGCGTACCTGACCGACTCGTCGACGCAGCCCTGCGCGAGCCCCGTGGCCAGTGCGGCGATGGCGATACGGCCCTCGTCGAGGATGCGCAGGAACTGCGCGTAACCGCGGCCCTCCTCGCCCAGCAGGTTCGCCGCCGGGACCCGGACGTCGGAGAAGGACAGCTCCCGGGTGTCCGACGCGTTCCAGCCGACCTTCGAGTAGGGGGCGGCCACCGTGAAGCCCGGGGTGCCCGACGGGACGATGATCGCCGAGATCAGCGGACGGCCGTCCGGCTTGCGCCCGGTGACCGCCGTGACCGTCACCAGGCCCGTGATGTCGGTGCCCGAGTTGGTGATGAAGCACTTGGTGCCGTTGATGACCCACTCGTCCGTCGTCTCGTCCAGGCGCGCCGTCGTCCGCGTCGCACCCGCGTCCGAGCCGCCGTCCGGCTCGGTCAGGCCGAAGGCGCCGAGGATCTCGCCGGAGCACAGCCGGGGCAGCCAGGTGCGCTTCTGCTCCTCGGTGCCGAACAGGTGGACCGGCATCGCGCCCAGCGAGACGCCCGCCTCCAGCGTGATGGCCACCGACGAGTCGACCCGGGCCAGCTCCTCCAGGGCGATGCCGAGCGCCAGGTAGTCGCCGCCCATGCCGCCGTACTCCTCCGGGAACGGCAGGCCGAACAGCCCCATCCGGCCCATCTCCCGGACGATCTCGTACGGGAACTCGTGCCGCTCGTAGAAGTCGCCGATCTTGGGCGCCACGACGTCGTGGGCGAACTCCTCGACCGTACGGCGCAGTTCTTCCAGTTCGGGGGAGAGCTTGTGGTCCATGGCTGTCAGTGCTCCTTGTGGGAGTCGGCGGCCGAGTCCTTGTGGGAGAGGGCTCGTACGGTGCGGGACGGGCTGGGCCGGCCCAGGTGGGCGGCCATCCAGACGCTGGTGGCGACCAGGCGGCCGAGGTCGACGCCGGTGTCGATGCCGAGGCCCCGCAGCATCCACACGAGGTCTTCGGTGGCCAGGTTGCCGGTGGCGGACTTCGCGTAGGGGCAGCCGCCCAGTCCGCCGGCGGAGGCGTCGACCGTGGTGACGCCGTGGCGGAGCGCGGTCAGGGTGTTGGACAGCGCCTGGCCGTAGGTGTCGTGGAAGTGGACGCCGAGCGTGTCCACGGGGACGCCGGCCCCGGTGAGCGCGGTGAGCAGGGCGCTGACATGGCCCGGGGTCGCCACCCCGATCGTGTCGCCCAGGCTCAGCTCGTCGCAGCCCATGTCCAGCAGGGCCCGGCAGACCTCCACCACCCGCGGGACGGGGACCGCGCCCTCCCACGGGTCGCCGAAGCACATGGAGAGATAGCCCCGGACGTGGACGCCGGCCTCCTTCGCCCGCGCCACCACCGGCTCGAACATGGCCAGGGCCTCGTCCACCGTGCGGTTGAGGTTGGCCTTGGCGAAGGACTCGGTGGCGCTGGCGAACACCGCGACGCGGCGGGCGCCGAGCGCCAGGGCCCGGTCGAGTCCGCGCTCGTTCGGCACCAGCACGGGGAGGTCGACCGGCAGGTCGGCGACGGCCGGGAACAACTGCTCCGCGTCCGCCAGCTGGGGGACCCAGGCGGGGTGCACGAAGCTCGTCGCCTCGATGGTGGTCAGACCCGTGCCGGCCAGGCGGCGGATGAACTCCGCCTTCACCCCGGCCGGGACGACCGCCTTCTCGTTCTGGAGGCCGTCGCGGGCGCCGACCTCGTGGATGCGGACGCGGGCGGGCAGGCCGTCGGCCGGTACGGCCATGGGCAGGCCCAGCTCGGGGGTGTTCACGCCGTCTCCTCCTCCGTGTCCGCCGACGGTGCGATGACCGCCAGCACCTGGTCCATGGCGACCGTCGTGCCCGGCGCGACGTCCAGCTCGGCGACGGTGCCGGCGTGCGGGGCGGAGATGACGTGCTCCATCTTCATCGCCTCCACGACCAGCAGGCTCTGCCCCGCCGTCACCTCGTCCCCGACGGCGACCTTCACCACCGTCACCGTGCCCGGCATGGGCGCGGTCAGCGAGTCGGCGCCCGCGTGGGCGGTGCGGGTGAGGGAGGCGGCGACCGGGTCGTGGTCGCGCACGTGCCAGGCGTCGCCGTCGCGGCCGAGCCAGTCGGCGGCGCGGTGGAAGGTGTGCCGGACGCCGTCGAGGGTGACGGTGACCTGGTCCTCGGTGACGGTGTGGGTGCCGCGCGGGGTGTGCTCCACCGGGTCGGTCACCCGCAGGTGGAAGGCGACCGGCTTCGGCTCGCCGCCCATGCGCCAGCCGCTCGGCACCGAGAACGGGTCCGTCCAGCCGTCCCCGCGCGGACGCAGCGCGTCCAGCCGTACGGCCGCCGCCGCCTCGTACACCGCCTCCGGCACCTCGGTGGAGACCAGGCCCTCGGCCTCCCGCTCCACCAGCCCCGTGTCCAGGTCGCCCGCCACCACCGCCGGGTGCGCGAGCAGCCGGCGCAGGAACCCGGCGTTGGTCTGCACGCCGAGGGTGACCGTCCCCGCGAGGGCCGCCCGGAGCCTGCGCAGCGCCGTCTCCCGGTCGGGGCCGTACGCGATCACCTTGGACAGCATCGGGTCGTAGAGGCTGCCGACCTCGGTGCCCTCGCTGAGCCCCGAGTCGGTGCGGACGCCGTCGCCCTCGGGCTCGCGCAGCCGCAGCACCGTGCCGCCGGACGGGAGGAAGCCGCGCGACGGGTCCTCGGCGCACAGGCGGGCCTCGACGGCGTGCCCGGTCAGCCGCACGTCCTCCTGCGCGAACCCGAGCCGCTCGCCCGCCGCCACCCGCAGCTGCCACTCCACCAGGTCCAGGCCCGTGACCAGCTCGGTCACCGGGTGCTCGACCTGGAGGCGGGTGTTCATCTCCATGAAGTAGTACGAGGAGGGGTCGCCGCCCGGGACGATGAACTCCACCGTGCCCGCGCCCCGGTAGCCGCAGGAGCGGGCCGCCTGCACGGCCGCCTCGCCCATCGCGGCGCGGGTCGCCTCGTCGAGGAGGACGCTCGGCGCCTCCTCGACGATCTTCTGGTGCCGGCGCTGGAGCGAGCACTCGCGCTCGCCCAGGTGCACCACGCCCCCGTGGCCGTCGGCCAGGACCTGGATCTCGATGTGCCGGGGCCGGTCGATCCACCGCTCCACGAGCAGCGTGTCGTCGCCGAAGGAGGCGCGGGCCTCGCGGCGGGCGGCGGCGATCTCGTCGGCGAGCGCGGCGGTGTCCCGCACCAGCCGCATGCCCTTGCCGCCACCGCCGGCCGACGGCTTGAGCAGCACCGGCATCCCGATGCCGCGCGCGGCGTCGCGGAGCTGTCCGTCCGTCAGGCCGCTGCCGCTGGAGCCGGGCACCACCGGCACCCCGGCCGCCCGCACCGTCTCCTTGGCGCGGATCTTGTCGCCCATCAGGGCGATGGCGTCGGCGGGCGGCCCGACGAAGACCAGGCCCGCCTCCTCGCAGGCCCGTGCGAAACCGGCGTTCTCGGCGAGGAATCCGTACCCCGGGTGGACGGCCTGCGCGCCGGTCCGGGCCGCCGCCTCCAGCAGCCGCTCGGCGGACAGGTAGCTCTCCGCCGCCGGCGCCGGACCGATCCGCACCGCCTCGTCGGCCTCCCGCACGTGCCTCGCGTCCGCGTCGGCGTCCGAGAAGACCGCCACCGAGCGCACGCCCATCGCGCGCAGTGTCCGGATGACGCGCACCGCGATCTCACCGCGGTTGGCCACCAGTACCGTGTCGAACATCAGGTCCCCCTCCTCACATCCGGAAGACGCCGAACTGGGGGTCGCCCAGTGGCGCGTTGGCACACGCGGTCAGGGCCAGCCCCAGCACCTGCCGGGTGTCCGCGGGCTCGATGACCCCGTCGTCCCACAGGCGGGCGGTCGCGTAGTAGGCGTTGCCCTGGCGCTCGTACTGGGCGCGGATCGGCGCCTTGAAGGTCTCCTCCTCCTCGGCGGGCCACTCCTCGCCGCGCGCCTCCAGCTGGTCCCGCTTGACCGTGGCCAGCACGGACGCGGCCTGCTCGCCGCCCATGACGGAGATCTTGGCGCCCGGCCACATCCACAGGAACCGGGGTGAGTACGCCCGCCCGCACATCGAGTAGTTCCCGGCGCCGTACGACCCGCCGACGACGACCGTCAGCTTCGGCACGCGCGTGCACGCCACCGCCGTCACCATCTTGGCGCCGTGCTTGGCGATGCCACCGGCCTCGTAGTCCCTGCCGACCATGAAGCCGGAGATGTTCTGGAGGAACACCAGCGGGATGCCGCGCTGGTCGCACAGCTCGATGAAGTGGGCGCCCTTCTGGGCCGACTCGGAGAACAGGATGCCGTTGTTGGCGACGATGCCGACCGGGTGGCCGTGGATCCGGGCGAAGCCGGTGACGAGGGTCTGCCCGAACTCGGACTTGAACTCGGCGAACCGGGAGCCGTCCACCACGCGCGCGATGATCTCGCGCACGTCGTAGGGGGTGCGGGGGTCGACGGGCACCGCCCCGTACAGCCCGTACGGGTCGACCTTGGGCTCGGCGGCGGGCTCGACCCGCCACGGCAGGGCTCCCCGTGCGGGGAGCGTCGAGACGATGTTCCGCACGATGCGCAGGGCGTGCGCGTCGTCCTCGGCGAGGTGGTCGGTCACGCCGGACACCCGCGCGTGGACCTCGCCGCCGCCCAGTTCCTCCGCCGTGACCACCTCGCCGGTGGCCGCCTTCACCAGGGGCGGGCCGCCCAGGAAGATCGTGCCCTGGCCGCGGACGATCACCGCCTCGTCGCTCATCGCCGGGACGTACGCCCCGCCCGCCGTGCAGGACCCGAGGACGGCGGCGATCTGGGGGACGCCGGCGCCCGACATCCGGGCCTGGTTGTAGAAGATCCGCCCGAAGTGCTCGCGGTCGGGGAACACCTCGTCCTGCATCGGCAGGAACGCGCCCCCGGAGTCCACGAGATACAGGCACGGCAGCCGGTTCTCCAGCGCCACCTCCTGCGCCCGCAGGTGCTTCTTCACGGTCATCGGGTAGTACGTACCGCCCTTGACCGTGGCGTCGTTGGCGACGATCACGCACTCCCGGCCGCTGACCCGGCCGATCCCGGCGATGACGCCGGCGGCCGGGGCCTGTCCGTCGTACAGCCCGTCGGCCGCGAGCGGCGCCAGCTCCAGGAACGGCGAGCCCGGATCCAGGAGCGTGTCGACGCGGTCGCGCGGCAGCAGCTTGCCGCGCGCGGTGTGCCGCGCCCGCGCCCGCTCGCCGCCGCCGAGCCGGGCCGCCGCGAGCTTGGCGCGCAGCTCCTCCACGAGGACGCGGTGCGCCTCCTCGTTGGCCCGAAAGGCCTCCGACGCGGGGTCGGCCGCGCTCGTCAGCTCCGGTGCCTCGTGCATCCTGCGGTCCCCTCACCCAGTGATCAACCAGTTAATGAGCGTTAACGCATGTCCTCCCAGGTTAACGACCGCTAACCTCCCTGTCTAGAATTGTTCCCATGGCCACCAGAACCGACGCCCCCACCCGCCGCGAACAGATCCTCAAGGAGGCCGCCCGGCTCTTCGCCGAGCGCGGTTTCCACGGCGTCGGCGTCGACGAGATAGGCGCCGCGGTCGGCATCAGCGGCCCCGGTCTCTACCGGCACTTCGCCGGCAAGGACGCGATGCTCGCCGAGCTGCTGGTCGGGATCAGCGGTCAGCTGCTGACCGGCGCCAAGCGGCGGCTGGCGGAGGCCGGGAGGGTGGCCGGCTCCACGACGGGTCCCGAGACCGGGTCCGGGGCGGGTCCCGAGGCGGTCCTCGACTCGCTCATCGAGGGTCACATCGACTTCGCGCTCGACGACCGCCCGCTCATCACCCTGCACGACCGCGAGCTGGACCGCCTCCGGGACAGCGACCGCAAGCTGGTGCGCCAGTTGCAGCGGCAGTACGTCGAGCTGTGGGTCGGTGTGCTCCGCGAGGTCTACCCGGCGGTGGCCGAGCCGAGCGCCCGCTCGGCGGTGCACTCGGTCTTCGGCCTCCTGAACTCCACCCCGCACCTGGGCCGCCCCGGCTCCCTGCCGGGCCGCGGGGCGACGGCTGCGCTGCTGCACCGGATGGCGCGGGGGGCGTTCGCGGCGGTGGCGGAGGGATGAGGGACCGCGCCCCCGCGCCGGCCCCGGAGTGACGAGCGTTACCCGCCGCCCGCTCTGGACGCCCCTCCCTACCCGCCGGTACGGTGAGTTCTGAGCAAGCGCTTAGATACGTACCCTGGAGGTGGCGCGGTGCGCCGTACGGTGTTCAACGAGGACCACGAGGCGTTCCGGGAGACCCTCCGCGCCTTCATCGAGGCCGAGGTCGTCCCCGTCTACGACGAGTGGTTCGCCGCGGGCCAGGCGCCGCGCGAGTTCTACTACAAGCTCGGTGAGCTGGGCATATTCGGCATCAACGTGCCCGAGGAGTTCGGCGGCGCGGGCATGGACAGCCACAAGTTCGAGGCCGTCCTCTACGAGGAGACCGCCCGCGCGGGCGTCCAGTTCGGCGGCTCCGGCGTGCACGTGCTGCTCGCCCTGCCCTACATCAACATGCTGGCCACCGACGAGCAGAAGAAGCGCTACCTGCCGAAGTTCGTCACCGGCGAGGAGATGTGGGCCATCGCGATGACGGAGCCGGGCACCGGCTCCGACCTCGCGGGCATGAAGTCCACCGCCAAGCTCTCCGAGGACGGCACCCACTACGTCCTCAACGGCGCCAAGACCTTCATCACCGGCGGTGTGCACGCCGACCGGGTGATCGTCTGCGCCCGCACCGCCGCCCCCACGGCCGAGGACCGCCGTCACGGCATCTCCCTGTTCGCCGTGGACACCAAGTCCGAGGGCTACTCGGTCGGCCGCAAGCTGGACAAGCTGGGCCTGCGCACCTCCGACACCGCCGAGCTGGCCTTCGTCGACGTCAAGGTGCCCGTCGAGGACCTGCTCGGCGAGGAGAACAAGGGCTTCTCCTACCTCGGCCACAACCTGGCCTCCGAGCGCTGGGGCATCGCCTTCGGCGCCTACGCCCAGGCCAAGGCCGCCGTCCGCTTCGCCAAGCAGTACGTGCAGGAGCGCACCGTCTTCGGCAAGCCGGTCGCCCACTTCCAGAACACCAAGTTCGAACTGGCCGCCTGCCAGGCCGAGGTGGACGCCGCCGAGGCCGTCGCCGACCGCGCCACCGAGGCCCTGGACGCCGGTGAGCTCACCCCCGCCGAGGCCGCCAGCGCCAAGCTGTTCTGCACCGAGGTCGCCCACCGCGTCATCGACCGCTGCCTCCAGCTGCACGGCGGCTACGGCTACATGAACGAGTACCCGATCGCGCGCCTGTACGCCGACAACCGTGTCAACCGCATCTACGGCGGCACCAGCGAGGTCATGAAGATGATCATCGCGAAGGACATGGGTCTGTAGACCCCGGGGCCCTGCGGGACATGAGCGAACCACTCCAGGCCCTCCTCGATCTGCTCGACCTCGAGCGGATCGAGGAGGACATCTTCCGCGGCCGGTCCCGCTCGGGCGTCGTGCCCCGCGTCTTCGGCGGACAGGTGGCGGCCCAGGCCCTGGTCGCCGCCGGCCGCACCGTCCCCGCGGACCGGTCCGCGCACTCCCTGCACGCGTACTTCCTGCGCCCCGGCGACCCGGACGCCCCCATCGTCTACAACGTCGACCGCCTGCGCGACGGCCGCTCCTTCACCACCCGCCGCGTGGTCGCCGTCCAGCACGGCAAGCCGGTCTTCGGCCTCTCGGCCTCCTTCCAGACGTACGAGGAGGGCCTGGACCACCAGGCCCCGATGCCGTCCGCACCGGACCCGGCCACCCTCCCCACCGGCGAGGAGCGGCTGCGGAGCTACCCGCACCTGCCCGCCGAGACCGTGGAGCGGTTCCTGGAGGCCCGCGCGGCCGTGGACCTGCGCTACGTCGACGACCCGCCGTTCGGCGACTTCGGCCGGCCGCGCGAGCCGCGCTCCCAGGTGTGGTTCCGCACCGACGGCAAGCTCGGCGGCGCCGTCGACGAACCGCTCCTGCACGTCGCCCTCGCCACCTACGTCTCCGACATGACCCTCCTCGACCCGGTCCTGCTCGCGCACGGCCGCGGCGGCTGGGCCGTCGGCGACGTCGTCGGGGCCTCGCTGGACCACGCGATGTGGTTCCACCGGCCCTTCCGCGTCGACGAGTGGCTGCTGTACGACCAGCAGTCGCCGTCCGCGTCCGGCGGCCGGGGCCTCGGCCAGGCCCGCATCTACACCCAGGACGGGCGGCTCGCCCTCTCGGTCGTCCAGGAGGGCGTGGTGCGCGTCCCCCGGTGACACCCTTGTGCGCCCTGGGGCGCCCGAGGTGCCGGGTGGCGCATACGGGACTAGGCTCTATGAGTGAAAGGCCGCAGGCACGGCGTACCCGACCGATCCGGTCTCCGTACCTCTGGACCAGGGCCGCAGAGCCCGCCCGTGAACCTTTCCGGGCGGTCCGAGGGCATCGGCGGTCGAGCCGTGCCCCTGTGAAAAACGCGGTGACGCCCAAGACCGAGCCGCACGCTTTCCGTGCGGCAGCGGCCATCCACTCCCGCCCTCCCCTCGGGGACACGCGGGAGACGATGGAACGAAGGGGAATTCTCATGCGAGCACAGCGCACGAAGCGTCTTTTCGCGGTGTCGGCCGCCGGGCTGACGATGGCCGGTGGCATCGCGATAGGCACTGCGGGTACCGCTTCGGCGAACGATTCGTCGCACGACCGTCACGGCAGCTACAGCCGTTACTGCGACGACCACCGCGGCGGGTGGGACGACTGCGACAACGGTCGCGGTCACGACAACGGCCGCGGGCACGACAACGGTCGCGGTCACGACAACGGCTACGGTCACGACAACGGTCGCGGCGGTCACGACAACGGCCGAGGCGGTCACGACAACGGTCACGGCGGCGGTCACGACAACGGCCGCGGTGGCGGTCACGGCGGTGGCGGCGGTCACGGTGGCGGCGGTCACGGCGGTGGCGGTCACGGTGGTGGCGGCGGTCACGGCGGCGGCCGGTGATCCTGCTCTGACAACAGAACGGTGTGCGGCTCCGGAACCGACGGAGCCGCACACCGCGCCGTTCGGGCCCCCTACGCCGCCAGCCCCGCCTCCGCCAGCAGGTACGCCGTCATCGGGTCGTAGTACCGCGGGCTGACCACGTGGTCGTCCAGCGGCACCGCCACCTGGAGGGTGCCCTCCGACTCGGCGAGGAAGAGCGCCGGGTCGTTGCAGTCGGCGTAACCGACGGAGTCCACGCCGTGCTGACCGGCGTACCCGGCCCAGCCGTGGTCGGCGACCACCAGGTCGGGCAGCGGGCGGCCCGCACGCTCCAGGCCGGTCAGGACGGCCTTCATCGGCTCGCCGGAGTGCGTGTGCCACAGCGTGGCGCCGTGCTCCAGCACCGCCACGTCCGCGAACTGCTGGACGTATCCCTCCTCCGTCGTCAGACCCTCGGGGATCACGACGATCTCGCAGCCGGCGGCGCGCAGCGCGGCGGCCGTGGCGCGGTGCACGTCCAGCAGGCCACCCGGGTGGCCGGTCGCGAACAGCACCCGCTGCCCGCCGTCGGCCGCCTTGCGCAGCCGCCCGGCCATGCGCTCCAGCGCGGCCACCGTCAGCTCGGGGTCGATGGTGTCCTGGCCGTACCGGTACTCCGGGTCGTCGTTGACGCCGACCCGCTCCGCCATCACCGCGAGCACGTCCTGCTCGTCGCCCCAGCGGTCGCCCAGCTCCAGGCCGAGCCAGAAGTTGCGGTCGCCGTTCGCCAGCTTCCGGTAGTGGGAGAGGTTGTTCTCTCGGGGCGTCGCGACGTCGCCCGCGATACGCGTTCTGACTAGGTGTTCGGCGAGTTCGGCGCGGCTGGGTGTCCCGGGTATCGGCATGGCTCCATTGTGAGGCAGCCGTCACTCGGCGTCTGCGGCATGCCGCACGCTGGGACGCGGGTCACCTCCGCAGGGCGAACCACAGCTCCATCCGTACGTCCGGGTCGTCGAGGTCGGCGTCCAGCAGGGCCGCGCAGCGGGCGATGCGCTGCCGGACGGTGTTGCGGTGCACGGACAGGGCGACGGCGGTGCGGTCCCAGCTGCCGTGCAGGGAGAGCCAGGCGCGCAGCGTCTCGGTGAGCGCCGGCACGGCCGCGACCGGTGCGAGCAGCGCACGCGCGTGCGCCTCGGCCTCGTCGTCCGGCACGAGGTCGGCGAGCGCGGGCCGGGCGCCGTGCCGGACCAGCGGCACGCGGGTGGCCCTGGCCCGGGCCAGGGCGCGGGCCGCCTGGGCGTCGGCGGCCGGCCACTCGGCGGGGGTGACGGGGGCGCTGACCCCGAGCGTCCAGCCGGGCAGAGCGCCGGGGCCGGATACGGGGCCCGTCCCCGGTCCGGCCTGCGGGGTGGCCGGTACGAGTACCCGTACGGCGTCCCCGGCCGGATCGACCAGCGCGGAGCCGAGGGCCGCGCCCAGCGCCGAGGCGGACACCGGGTCGGGGGAGCCGGTGTGCGGGCGGGCGTGGACGACGTGCCAGTGGCCGCCGCCCTCGCCGTCCCCTCCGCCGAGCAGCGGCGCGACCTGCTCGGGCCGCGCTCCCAGCAGCAGCCGTACGAGCGCGGAGGAGCGGGCCGCGCCCGTGCCGCCCTGGTGCTCGCCGGTGAGCAGGGAGAGCAGCACGGCGGCGACCGAGGCGATGGTGTGGTCCCCCGACTGGTCCCCCGGCCTGTCCCCCGGATCGCGGTGCGGGGCCGCGACCCCGAGGACGAAGCCCCGCCCGGTGCCGAGGGCGTACGCGGCGAGACGGGTGCCCGCGACGGTGTCCGTGGCGGTGGTGGAGGCGTGGCCGGTGACGACCCGGGCCAGCTCCGCCAGCGCCCGCCGCGCCTCGCCCTCCGGCTCCCGTCCCGCCGCCGCGATCTCCGTGCCCTCCGGTCCGTACAGCACCGCCCGCCCGTCGAGGCGGGTGGCCAGCCGGCGCAGCACCGACGGCACCGGGTCGGGACGGGAGGCCGCGGCGGCCAGGCCCTGCTGGGCCTCGGAGATCCGGCGCAGCTCGGCCAGCCGGGCCTGAGCCATCAGCTGCCACACCGCGCGGGCCACGCCCGAGAACGTCGTCCGCGGCGGCACCTCCAGCAGCGGCAGCCCGTACGCCTCGCAGGCCGCGGCCAGCTCCTCGGGCACGGTGTCGTGCACGGGCGCCACCCCGAAGCCGAGCGCGGCGCCGCCCGCCGCCGAGATCCGGGAGACATAGGCGTCGAAGTAGCCCCGCGCGTCCGCGTCCCGCGGGATGTGCACGCCCGCCGTCAGCAACAGCTCGCCGCCCAGCAGATACGGAAAGGGATCGGACATCTCCGAGGCGTGCGCCCCGTGGATGCTCACGTCCGCGGCCGGGGGCCCGGCGATCTGGCGCAGGCCCAGGTCCTCCCGCGACACCAAGGCCGCGAGGGACACCGGGGGAGTGGGAGGCGTGGGAGGCGCAGGGGGGACGGCCGGCTCCCGCATGACGGACATGTGATGGATATTCCCTCCGTTCGGGCGGCCCCGAACGGATGAAACGTACACTTCGCAGCCGCGTTCCGGCCACCTAGTGTCGACCCGGGCCGGACCGCCCGAACGCGGCCCTCCGGTCCGAACCGGCGGCCCCGGCTCACCAGTACAGTCGGACAGCAGCAGTACATACGCGACGAAGCGTAAGAAGGAAGGCAGTGCATGAGCAGCAACGAGACGCCCCGCGGCCCGGTCGACTCCTCCCGCGTCCCCCGGTACGCCGGTCCCGCGACCTTCGCCCGGCTGCCCCGCCTGGACGAGGTCACGACCGCCGACGTCGCCGTCGTGGGCGTGCCGTTCGACTCGGGCGTCTCGTACCGGCCCGGCGCCCGCTTCGGCGGCAACGCCATCCGCGAGGCCTCCCGCCTGCTGCGCCCCTACAACCCGGCCCAGGACGCCTCCCCGTTCGCCCTCGCCCAGGTCGCGGACGGCGGTGACATCGCCGTGAACCCCTTCAACATCAACGAGGCCGTCGAGACCATCGAGGCCGCCGCCGACGACCTCCTCGGCACCGGCGCCCGCCTGATGACCCTGGGCGGCGACCACACCATCGCGCTCCCGCTGCTGCGCTCGGTCGCGAAGAAGCACGGCCCGGTCGCCCTGCTCCACTTCGACGCCCACCTGGACACGTGGGACACCTACTTCGGCGCCGAGTACACGCACGGCACGCCGTTCCGGCGCGCGGTGGAGGAGGGCGTCCTCGACACGTCGGCCCTGTCCCACGTGGGTACCCGCGGCCCCCTGTACGGCAAGCAGGACCTCACCGACGACGAGAAGATGGGCTTCGGCATCGTCACCTCGTCGGACGTCTACCGCCGTGGCGCCGACGAGGTCGCCGACCAGCTCCGCCAGCGCATCGGCGACCGCCCCCTCTACATCTCCATCGACATCGACTGCCTGGACCCCGCCCACGCCCCCGGCACCGGCACGCCCGAGGCCGGCGGCATGACCTCCCGCGAGCTGCTGGAGATCCTGCGCGGCCTGGCGTCCTGCAACCTGGTGTCGGCCGACGTCGTCGAGGTGGCCCCCGCGTACGACCACGCGGAGATCACGTCGGTGGCGGCCTCCCACACCGCGTACGAACTGACGACGATCATGTCCCGGCAGATCGCCCAGGAGAAGGCGGCGCGGTGACCCACGACCACGACCTGGTACTCCGTCCGACCGCCGCCCAGACGGAGGCCGCGCTGCACCCTCCCTCCGGCCGCACCGGCGGGGACCTGGTCGTGGAGACCCTGGCCGGGCTCGGCGCGGCCACCGTCTTCGGGCTGCCCGGCCAGCACGCCCTCGGCCTGTTCGACGCGCTGCGCCGCTCCGGCCTGCGCTACATCGGTCTGCGGGTGGAGAACAACGCCGGTTTCGCGGCGGACGCCTACGGCCGCATCACCGGCGAGGCGGCGCCGCTGCTGCTGTCGACCGGGCCGGGCGCCCTGACCTCCCTGGCCGCGCTCCACGAGGCACGGGCGGCCTCCGCCCCCGTCCTGGCGATCACCAGTCAGGTCCCGACGGCCGGCCTGGGCGGCGGCCGTCACGGCTACCTGCACGAACTTCCCGACCAGGCGGCCTCCTTCCGGGGCGTGGTGAAGTCCGTCCACACGGTCCGCACCCAGTCCCAGATCCCGTCCGCGATCGCGGAGGCGTGGACGTCGGCGCTGACCGTCCCGCACGGCCCGGTGTGGGTGGAGATCCCCTCGGACGTCCTGCTGTCCGAGACGACGATCCCGGTGGTGACGGGCGGCGACACCCTCCCCGAGGAGCTGCCGCCGCGCCCCGAACTGACGGCGGTGGCGGCCGATCTGCTGTCGCGGGCCGCCCGTCCGGCGATCGTCGCGGGCGGCGGAGTCGTCCGGGCGGACGCGTCGAAGAAGCTGCGGCAGCTCGCGGAGCGGCTCCGGGCGCCCGTCGTCACGACCTTCGGCGGCAAGGGCGCGTTCCCGTGGACGCACCCGCTCTCCCTCCAGTCCTGGCTGGAGGACCGCCACATGACGGACTTCCTGGAGGACGCCGACGTACTCCTCGTCGTCGGTTCGGGCCTCGGCGAACTCTCGTCGAACTACCACACGTTCAGGCCGCGTGGCCGGGTCGTCCAGATCGAGGCCGACCTCGGCAAGCTGGAGTCCAACCACCCGGCGCTCGGTATCCACGCCGACGCCCGCCTCGCTCTCCAGGCCCTGCTGGAGACGGTCGGGGAGCGGACCGATCCGGCCGCACCGGAGCGCGTGCGGGACGTACTGGGCAAGGTCCGCGAACGCGTCGCGGCCCAGGACCTCACCCTCGAACAGGACGTCCTGGCGGCCGTACGCAAGGCCCTTCCGTCCGGCGCCCCGTCCTTCTGGGACATGACCATCCTGGCCTACTGGGCGTGGTCGGCCTTCGACGCCGAGGCCCCCAACACCATGCACTCGGCCCAGGGCGCCGGCGGCCTGGGCTACGGGTTCCCGGCGGCACTGGGAGCCGCGGTCGCCGACCCCACCCGTCCGGTGCTGGCGGTGTCCGGCGACGGCGGCGCCCTGTACTCCGTCGCCGAACTGGCCACTGCCCGCCAGTACGACCTGAACGTCACCTGGCTGATCGTCGACGACGGCGGCTACGGCATCCTGCGCGAGTACATGACAGACGCCTTCGGCCACTCCACGGGGACGGAGCTGACCGGCCCCGACTACGTGGCGCTGGCCGAGTCGTTCGGGGTGCCCGGGGTGCGTACGTCACCGGAGACCCTGGAGGCGGACCTCGCGGAGGCGCTCGCGGCACCGGGCCCGTCGGTGGTCGTCCTCCCCGCCGTACTGCGGATGTTCGCGCCGACGCACCTCGGCTGACCCGGAGCGTCTACCAGATCGCCTCGACCCACTCCGGGTGGTCGACGAACGGGTTGCGGTTGTGCTGGTAGGAGTCGTGGATGACCTGGTTGCGGCGCTCCTCGAAGGCGTCCGGCGGGTCCTCGTCGTTCCACTCCTTCAGCACGGCGAGCTTGCCCATGTAGGGGTTGCTGCCGTTGTTCACGCTGCCGTTGACCTCCAGGTCGGCCCAGCCGTCGCCGCCCTCGTAGCGGACCGCCATGTAGAAGATCATGCGGGCCACGTCGCCCTTGACGGCGTCCCGGGGCTCGAAGGAGTCGGAGTCGGTGAGGCTGCCGCCACCGCCCGCGACGGCGCCGCCGCCGTTGTCGAAGTCCTTGTTGCCCCGGACGCTGTTGATCCTGACGTCCTCGGGGCGCAGGTGGTGCAGGTCGGTGCCGGGCCCGATCGAGGTGCCGAAGTCGCCGTGGGACTTGGCCCACACGTGCTCGCGGTTCCAGTCGCCGGTGTCGCCGCCGTTCAGGGACTTGCTGCGGGAGACGCCCGAGTAGAGCAGGATCACGTTGCCGCTGTTGGCGGGGTCCTGGTCGGTGTTCTTCAGCGCGTCCCAGACCGCCGAGTACGAGAGCTTGGTCTGGTCGCTGATGATCGTGTGGAGGGAGGACTTGAGCTCGTCTCCCGTCTTGCCGATCGCGTTCTTGTAGTACGTCGAGTCGTAGTCCGTGGGTGTGACGGTCGTCGGCGTGGGCGTGGCCGTGGCCGTGGCCGGGGTGGTGGTCAGGGCGGGGGCGGCGAGGCCGGCGAGGACGACGGCCGTGGCGAGGGCCGCCGTCCTCCGGCGCCGTGTGCGCATCGCGAGCATGTGGGGTGTCCGATCTACGCGGGTTGCAAGAAGCGGTGCATCGAGCGTGGCATGGACATGTAGGAGGTGGGGTGTACGGAATGTGTCGATCCGGTGACTTACGGCCCCCGATCGTGGTGTCGGGGACCGCGGTGACGGGTGTGCCGGAAGTCAGTTCACGTCCGAGGGGTCCAAGCGGTAGACGGACGACGTGCTGTCGGTCGAGGGGGACGAGGCCGTCGAGGAGGACGAGGAGGAGGCGCCGTACTCGTCCTCCTCGACGGCCGTACCGTGTTCCCGCACCCACTGGGTGACCTCGGCGCTGGCTCCGGAGCCGCCGCCCATGGCACCGCCCATGCCCTGGCCGCCGACCTGGACGTAGTGCAACTCGCCCTTGCCGACCAGTTCCTTGAGCCGGGTGAGGGTCATCGCGTCGTCGCTGCCGGACCAGCCCCACATGGAGATGACCGGTTCGCCGCTGCCGAGGATGAGCTGCGCGGCGCTCTGCGAACTGGACACCGCCAGCAGCCATGTGGCGCCGTCCTGGTGCTTCTTGAGGTAGGCGATCAGTTCGCTGCTCGCTCCGCCCATACCGCCGCCGCCCATACCGCCGCCGCCGAAGCCGCCGGTACCGCCGGGTCGTTCGCCCGCGCCGCCGTTCGCGCCCGTGCCGCCGTTCGCTGCCGGGCCGTTCCGAGGGGATGTGCCGCCCGCTTCCCCGGCGTCGCCGGGAGCCTGGCCGTTCGCACCGCCGTCCGGGCCGTTCCGGGCGCCTTGTGGTTGCCCGCCGGGCGCCTCGCCACCCCCGCCGCCCGGGGTCCCGCCCCGGCCGCCGTCGTCTCCTCCGCCCGGGCCGCCCGTGCCGCCGCCCGTGGAAGGACCGGCGGTCGGGTTGGTCCCGCCCATGCCGCCGCCCGAGCCGGACGGCACCGACCACGCGTACGCCGCCGGCCCCGCGACCCCGGCGACGACGGCCGCGGTCACGGACACCGCGAGCAGTCGCGTCCGGCGCCCCGAACGGAAGACCAGCAGCCCCGCGACGGCCAGCGCCGTGACCACCGCGATCGCGGGCCACAGCCAGGTGTTCCAGCCGGACGCGCGGCGCAGCAGCACGATCGCCCAGACCCCGGTGACGCCGAGGGCCAGGGGCAGCACCCACGCCCACCGTCGGTCGGTGCGGAAGGCCCGCAGCAGCATGACGCCGCCGCCTCCGCACAGCGCCGCGATGCCCGGCGCGAGGGCGGTCGTGTAGTACGGGTGCATGGTGCCCTCGGCCATGCTGAACGTCAGGTAGTGCAGGACCGTCCAGCCGCCCCACAACAGCAGCGCGGCGCGTGTGAGGTCGGTGCGGGGTGCCCGGCCGCACAGCGCCAGGCCGCCGACGAGCGCGATGCCCGCGAAGGGGAGCAGCCAGGAGATCTGGCCGCCGAGGACGTCGTTGAACATCCGGCCGATGCCCGCCGCGCCCGAGAAGCCGCCGCCTCCGCCGCCGCCCATGTTGCCGTCGCCGCCGAAGATCCGGCCGAGTCCGTTGTAGCCCGTGATCAGGTCCCAGGCCGTGCCGTCCGTCGAACCGCCGATGTACGGCCGTTCGGAGGCGGGCACCAGGGACACCGCCGCCGCCCACCAGAAACTGGAGACGGCGAGGGCGACGGCGGCGAGCACCAGGTTCCTGACCCGCTTGGTCCAGCCGAGGTCCGTCGCGTAGACGTACACGACGAAGAGCGCCGGGAGCGCGATGTAGCCCTGGAGCATCTTGGTGTTGAAGGCGAGCCCGAAGCAGGCCGCCGAGCCCAGCAGGGGCAGCAGCCGCCCGTCGCGGACCGCGCGCAGGCCGAGCGCCGCCCCGCCCACCATCAGGAACACCAGCAGGGTGTCGGGGTTGTTGTCCCGGTTGATGGCGACCGTGATCGGGGTCAGCGCCAGCACCAGCGCGGCGAGTGCCGCCGCGCCGTGGCCCCACACCCGCTTCACCGAGGCGTGCAGGATCCAGATCGTCGCCAGTGCGGCCCCGATCAGCGGCAGCATCATCTGCCAGGTGCCGTATCCGAAGACGCGGCAGGACAGGCCCATGACCATCAGTGCCAGGGGCGGCTTGTCGACGGTCAGGAAGTTCCCCGCGTCCAGCGAACCGAAGAACCATGCCTTCCAGCTCTCGGTGCCGCTGAGCACGGCGGCGCTGTAGAAGGTGTTCAGGCCGGCCCCGGACAGGTTCCAGGCGTACAGCCCGGCTGCCAGGACGAGGATCGCCGGCAGAGCGGGCCGCGACCACCGGGGCGTGTCGGCCGTGGGGGAAGGGGCGGGCGGCTCGGTGGCCGCGTGCAGGGGAGCGGTGGCAGATGTCACCACGCCACCGTGTCCACGGTCGATGGGCACGGGCTGTCGTCCGCCTGGGGACGAGCTGTGAATCCCGGGCGGGGCTACTCCGCCGCGACCGCCCACGGGGTGAGCAGGTCGCGCAGCAGCTCGGTGAAGGCCGCGTCCAGGGTGTCCTCCCGCTCCTGGTCGCCGACGGCCTCGGGGCAGAGGGCCGCGGGACGGGCGATCCACAGGATCTTCCACGGCCGGGAGTGCAGCACGGGGTCGCTCCAGATCCCGCCGCTCGGCGCGAGCGGGTGCAGCAGGTCGCCGACGTACTCCGTCACGACCCGCACCAGCGGGCCGTCGGTCGTGACGTGCGCCGTCGCCAGCGCCGTGGGTGAGGTGCGGGCGACGGCCGCCGTCGTCGGGTGGCGCCGGACGGTGCGTACGACCTGGCAGAGGTGCCCGGTGATCCCCTCGACGGTGCCGTCGCTCGGACGGGTGCGGTGTGCGGCGTCGAAGGCTTGGGCGAGTTCGACCGTCAGTGCGCGCAGATGCAGTGCGGAGACGGTCTTCCAGCTCGTGTAGAGGTAGTTGCGCGAGACTCCGCAAGCGCGGGCGATGTCGGTCACGGACACGTCCAGACCATCGGTGCGCATGAGAGTGCGGACGGTTCTGATCACATGCCCTGTGCCGAGAGGGTTGCGGTCGTGCCAAGGGGCGGGGCTCATGGCCCTATCGTCGAAAAAGCGTGAGCACTTGGGGGGGTTCTGTCATGGGGCCACTCAAATGAGCGAGTGGATGACAGGGAGGGGGGTGGTGTTCACGCTTTTGAGGGGGTGGGGGCTTCCTTGAGGGCGGTGATGAACGCCGTCCAGCCGACCACCGAGAACACCAGCGCCGGCCCCCCCGGCACCTTCGAGTCCCGCACGGGTATCCCAGAAGGATGCCCGTCCATCACCTCCAGACAGCTGCCTGCCTCGTTGCCGCTGTACGTGGACTTGCGCCAGCCTACGAGGTCGGCCGCGTTCGCAATGTTCTCAGGCATCGTCCTTGTAGTCCTTCGCCGTCGACTTGAGCAGGGCAAGCGATTCACGTAGTGACAGTGCATCGCTCAACGCGTGATAGTAGGCGCCCTGCAAACGCTCGACGACGGCTGGACTGTCGTGGATCTTGGCGACGTGGATCCCCTCCGAGTACGCCACGGGGGGCTGGTCCTCGAACCACAGCAGACTCAGCATGCTCTGCATCACCGGATAGGCACCTTGTCGGTGGGGCATCACATGCACCCGGACACGGCCGCTCTCCACGAGCCGGGAAAGATGCGTGAGTTGGTCCGCCATTACCTGCCGGTCACCGACCACGCGGTGCAGCAGTGCCTCGTCCAGCAGCCCCCAGAAGACGGGAGTGGCCGGATCGTCGAGGAGCTTTCCCCGTTCGAGGCGTGTGACAAGGCGCCTGTCACATTCTTCGGCCGTCAACGGAGGGTACGTGGTACCGAGAACAGCACGTGCGTACCCCTCCGTCTGCAGGAGGCCGGGGATGAATGTCACGGCTGACTCCCGGATTGCCACCGCCTGCGCCTCCAGCAGCCGCGCTGCCTCGAAGTAGTCCGCAACCGCGGCCTCGTCCTTCGGAAGGAAGCTGCTCAGCACATCCCCCGTGTTCAGGGCCCGGTCCAGTCGTCGCGCGTCGTCCTTCGACGGCACCCGGCGCCCCGCCTCGATGTGGGCGATGTGCGACCGCGTCATGATGGCCATGTCGGCCAGCTGCTGCTGCGTCAGGTCGGCCGCCTCACGCTGCTGCTTGAGCCAGTCGCCGTAGATGTTGCTCATCCGTTCGACTCCCGTGTGACAAAGGCGTTGTCACATCCGTACCTCTGGCGAGCCTAGCTCCGGCCGTCTCACTCTGTACGCGGATCGCTACGGAAAGCGAGACCCCCGCGACCGTCGCACCGGTCCGGGGGCATGGTCACCGATCGCTACGGAGTCGACGACATGCGTCACCGTACCGCCCGCTTCGCCGGGCTGCCCCTGCTTCTGCTCGACCTGCTCCTGCCGGGGTCGGGCCGACGGCGCCGACGACGTCGTCCCGCGACGACGCCCCCCGCACCCCCGTACCTCGCGGACGTCACCGTCCACCGCACCGGCATGCCCGCCCTGCGCGGTGAGGACAACGCCCTCGTACGCCCCTACCTGCTGGCCCACGAGCGGCGCGAGGAGGCCCGGCGCCAGCGGGTCCGGCGCCGGGCGCTGTGGGTCGCGGTGCACGGCGTCGACCTCGGGCCGCGCGTGCTCCACGGCGTGGAGGCGGCCCGGTGAGCGACGGCACGCGCCCGGCGCGGCTGCTGCCCTGGGTGGGCTCCGAGGGCAAGCCCTGCTACCTGCTGACCGACGGCGGCGGACGGCTGTCCCGGCTCGCCGACGTCATGGAGACCACCCAACTGGCCATGGCCGAGGACCTGCTGGAGCACGCCGCCGACCTGCTCGCCGACGCGCGGGCGACGCCCGAGCAGCTCCGCTTCTGCCTGTCCCGGATGTGCGAGGCGCTGAGGGACGTGCACCGCGTCGCGGAGAGCAGAGGCCTGCGGTTGCGGTGAACGAGGCGGGTCAGTCGAACAGTTCGGGCACCGTCTCCTTGAGTGTCGTGAGTTGGGCCCGGTATCCGGCGTTGAACTCGGCCAGTTCGGGCTTGCCGAGGTTGTCCTTGAGGGCGCCCTGCTTCAGGGGCACCACGGCGGGCATCGCGCGGAACACCTCGGCCATCGCCTCCGCGTGCCGGCCCTTCTGGACAGCGGTCACCAGGTCCTCGAAGAGGTCCAGCTTCAGGGCCTGGATCCGCTGGCGCGGGCTGTCCTTGTCCTTGAACTCGTCCTGGAGGGTCGGCTTGGCGCTGCGGGAGTCCGCGATGAACTTCAGAACCCGCAGCGTCGCGTACAACCGCCCGGCCAGCCTCTGACCGCTTTCCTTCTGCTCCGGCATGGCTCATTACTTGCCATCCCGGTCTCCTTGAACCCCGCTGCGCACCCCGTCCTTCGAAAAGCGGCCAACTTCCGGCCACCCCCGCGCCCTAGGGTGACGCCCATGCGCCCGAGAACCCTCCGCACCGTCCTCGCCACCGTCACCGCAGGCCTCGCGGCGGCCGGCTGCCTGACCGCCGCCGGACCGGCCGCCGCGCAGGCGAAGCCGCCGAGGAACGACTGCTCGCCCGCCGTCTCCCTCACCGGCTACTCCGACGCCCTCGACAAGACCACCCACGGCGACACCTACGTCGGCAACCTCTCCGCCCTCGCCCCCGACCGGCGCGGCTCCCTGGCCGCCCTCTCCGACCGCTCGTCCCTCTTCCGGCTGGACGCGCGCACCCTGGAGCCGCGGGACGTGACCACGCTCGCCGACGAGAGCGGCGCCGCTCTCGACGCCGAGGGACTGGTCGTCGACCGCGACGGCACGTACCTCGTCTCCTCCGAGACCGAGCCGTCCGTCCGCCGCTACTCCCGCACCGGCGACATCCTCGGCCGCCTGCCCGTGCCGGACGACCTGCGGACCGCCCCCGAGGGCCGGGGCCGGGCGAACGGCAGCTTCGAGGGGCTGACGCTCCTCCCCGGCGGCCGGACCCTGCTCGCCTCCATGGAGTACCCGCTCGCCGGCGACCCCGCCGACCTGGTCCGCTTCCAGACCTGGCAGCGCACGGGGCACGGCCCCTTCCGGCTCGGCGCCCAGTACACCTACCGGACCGACCCCGGCCTCGGCGTCTCCGAGGTCACCGCGACCCCCGACGGTCGCCTCCTCGTCCTGGAGCGCGGCTTCACCACCGGCGTCGGCAACACCATCCGGCTGTACCTGGCCGACCGGCACGGTGCCACGCTCGGCAAGAGCCTCCTCGCCGACCTCGCCGCCTGCCCCTCCCTCGGCGCGACCGCCAGGCAGCCCCAGCCGAATCCGCTCCTCGACAACTTCGAGGGGATGGCCGTCACCGGCCGGAGCAAGGGCCGCCTGGACGTCCTGATCGTCAGCGACGACAACCAGAACGCCGTACAGACGACCCGCTTCCTCCGGCTCCGCGTGCGCGCCTGAATCGTTGCCGCGGGATGAAATCCCCGCTCGCACGTGTTGGTGCCTTCCGGTAGATCAGGTGAGCAGGACGACCGACCGGAGGGCACGGCGTGGACGCGCAACGGGGATGGGCACGACGACTGGCGGGCTACGCCTGGCGCTATCCCAAGGACGTCGTCCTCGCCCTTGGCGCCTCGCTGGGCGGCATGGCCGTCATGGCCCTGGTCCCACTGATCACCAAGGTGATCATCGACGACGTGATCGGCGACAAGACCAGGGACATGGCCGTGTGGGCCGGCCTCCTGATAGCCGCCGCCGTCGTCGTGTACGTCCTGACCTACATCCGCCGCTACTACGGCGGCCGACTCGCCCTCGACGTCCAGCACGATCTGCGCACCGACATGTACGGGACCATCACCCGGCTCGACGGGCGGCGGCAGGACGAGCTGTCCACGGGGCAGGTCGTCGGGCGGGCGACCAGTGACCTCCAGCTGATCCAGAGCCTGCTGTTCATGCTCCCGATGACCATCGGGAACGGCCTGCTCTTCCTGATCTCCCTGGTCATCATGGCGTGGCTGTCGCCCCCGCTGACGCTCGTCGCGCTCGCCGTCGCGCCCGCCCTGTGGTTCATCGCCCGGCGCAGCCGCACCCGCCTGCACCCCGCCACCTGGTACGCCCAGGCCCAGGCCGCCGCCGTCGCCGGCGTCGTCGACGGCTCGGTGAGCGGCGTACGCGTGGTGAAGGGCTTCGGGCAGGAGGAGCAGGAGACCGGCAAGCTGAAGGAGGTCGGGCGCAGGCTCTTCGCCGGGCGGCTGCGGACGATCCGGCTGAACGCCACCTACACCCCGGCCCTCCAGGCCGTGCCCGCCCTCGGCCAGGTCGCCATGCTCGCCCTCGGCGGCTGGCTGGCCGTACGGGGGAACATCACGCTCGGCACCTTCGTCGCCTTCTCCACCTACCTCGCCCAGCTCGTCGGCCCGGTCCGCATGCTGGCCATGGTCCTCACCGTCGCCCAGCAGGCCCGCGCCGGCACCGAACGCGTCCTGGAGCTGATCGACACCGAACCCTCGATCGAGGACGGCCGCAAGACCCTCCCCGCGGACGCGCCCGCCACCGTCGAGTTCGACGACGTCGCCTTCGGCTACGACTCGGACTCCGGGAAGGGCACACCCGTCCTCGACGGCCTCTCGTTCGAGATCCGCCCCGGCGAGACGCTGGCCGTCGTCGGTTCCTCCGGCTCCGGCAAGTCCACGGTCTCGCTGCTCCTGCCGCGCTTCTACGACGTGACGCGCGGCGCCGTCCTCGTCGGCGGGCACGACGTGCGCGAGCTGACCCTCGACTCGCTGCGGGCCGCGATCGGGCTCGTGCCCGAGGACTCCTTCCTCTTCTCCGACACCGTGCGCGCCAACATCGCCTACGGCCGTCCGGACGCCACCGACGAGGAGATCGAGGCCGCCGCGCGGGCCGCACAGGCCCACGGGTTCATCAGCGAGCTGCCCGACGGCTACGGGACCACCGTCGGCGAGCACGGCCTGACCCTCTCCGGCGGCCAGCGCCAGCGCGTCGCGCTCGCCCGCGCGATCCTCACCGACCCCAGGCTGCTGGTCCTCGACGACGCCACGTCCGCCGTGGACGCCCGGGTGGAGCACGAGATCCACGAGGCGCTGAAGGAGGTCATGCGGGGCCGCACGACGCTGCTCATCGCCCACCGCCGCTCCACGCTCGGCCTCGCCGACCGCATCGCCGTCCTCGACCGCGGCCGTCTCGCCGACCTCGGGACCCACGAGGAACTCCAGGAGCGCTGCGCGCTCTACCGGCGCCTGCTGACCGACCCCGACGAGCTCGGAGGGATGTCGCCGGGGCACGCCCCGCCCGCGGCACCCGCCGAGGACACCTCCACGGGCGTCCCCCCGCTCGAGTTTGTTCGAGAGTGGGGGAGCGACGAGCTGGACGCCGAATTCGACGCCGAGCGCGGGGTCACCCCACGCCTGTGGACCGGCGACCGCACGCCGAAGGACACCGCCCTCGCCGGCACCCCGGCCACCCCGGAACTCCTCGCCCAGGTCGACGCGCTGCCCCCGGCGGACGGGACCCCGGACGTCGACGAGGCACGGGCGGTCCAGCCGGAGGAGTCGTACGGCCTGCGCCGCCTGCTGCGCGGCTTCGGCGCACCGCTGCTGATCAGCCTCGCCCTCGTCGCCGTCGACGCCGGGACGGGGCTGCTGCTCCCGGTGCTGATCCGGCACGGCATCGACGAGGGCGTCACCCGGGCCGCCCTCGGCGCGGTCTGGGCGGCCTCGCTGCTGGGCCTGCTCGTCGTGCTCGCCCAGTGGGCGGCGCAGAGCGGCGAGATCCGCATGACCGGCCGGACCGGGGAGCGGATCCTCTACTCGCTCCGTCTGAAGATCTTCGCCCAGCTCCAGCGGCTCGGCCTCGACTACTACGAGCGCGAGCTGACCGGCCGGATCATGACCCGGATGACGACGGACGTGGACGCGCTGTCGACGTTCCTGCAGACGGGGCTCGTCACCGCCTTCGTCTCGGTCGTCACCTTCTTCGGCATCATGGCCGCCCTGCTGGTGATCGACGTGCAGCTCGCGCTCGTCGTCTTCGTGACACTGCCGCCGCTGGTCATCGCGACGTACTTCTTCCGCCGGGCCAGCGTGAAGGCGTACGAACTGGCCCGCGAACGGGTGTCCGGCGTCAACGCCGACCTCCAGGAATCGGTGGCGGGACTGCGGATCGTGCAGGCGTTCCGGCGCGAGCACGACGGGGGACGGCGGTTCGCCGAGCACAGCGACAGCTACCGGCGGGCCCGCATCCGGGGGCAGTGGCTGATCTCGGTCTACTTCCCCTTCGTGCAGCTGCTGTCCTCGGCCGCCGCCGCTGCCGTGCTGATCGTCGGCGGCGCGCGGATCGACGACGGGACGCTGACGACCGGCGCGCTGGTGGCGTACCTGCTCTACATCGACCTGTTCTTCGCACCGGTGCAGCAGCTCTCCCAGGTCTTCGACGGCTACCAGCAGGCGACCGTCTCCCTCGGGCGCATCCAGGAGCTGCTGCGGGAGCCGACCTCCACCCGGGCGCCCGAGAAGCCGCTCGACGTCACGTCCCTGCGCGGTGAGATCGCCTTCGAGGACGTGCACTTCACATACGGCGACGACGAGGAAGCGCTCACCGGCATCGACCTGCGCATCCCCGCCGGGCAGACCGTCGCCTTCGTCGGCGAGACCGGCGCGGGCAAGTCGACCCTGGTGAAGCTGGTGGCCCGGTTCTACGACCCGACGGGCGGGCGGGTCACCGCCGACGGGCAGGACCTGCGCGACCTCGACCTCACCGCCTACCGGCACCGCCTGGGCGTCGTCCCGCAGGAGGCCTACCTCTTCCCCGGCACCGTCCGGGACGCCATCGCCTACGGCCGCCCGGACGCCACCGACGCCGAGGTGGAGGCGGCGGCACGCGCGGTCGGCGCCCACGAGATGATCGCGACGCTGGAGGGCGGCTACCTCCACGAGGTCGCCGAACGCGGCCGCAACCTCTCCGCCGGGCAGCGGCAGCTGATCGCGCTGGCCCGCGCCGAGCTGGTCGACCCGGACGTCCTGCTCCTCGACGAGGCGACGGCGGCCCTGGACCTGGCCACCGAGGCGCAGGTCAACCAGGCCACCGACCGGCTCGCCGGCCGCCGTACGACCCTGGTGGTCGCCCACCGGCTGACCACGGCCGCCCGCGCGGACCGGGTCGTCGTCATGGACCACGGGCGGGTCGTCGAGGACGGCACGCACGACGAGCTGCTGGCACTCGACGGACGGTACGCGCGACTGTGGCGGACCTTCATCGGGGCGGCCGAGCCGGAGGAGCCGGCCCGCGCGATGCGATGACATTCGCGCAACCATTCGGCAGGTGTCGTGCGTCCGTACATCCGTACGTCAGTGATCGCCGTTCGGAGGGGACCACAGTGGGCCAGGGTGGCGCTGGAATACGCCGGAGGCTGGCGCTCGGCACGGCCGTGCTGACCGCGGCCGGGCTGCTCGCCGTCGCCGTGCCGCAGGAGGCGCAGGCCGCCACGGCCTGCGCGGGCCGCAAGGTCCGCACGCTCCCGTTCGCCACCGGCTCCGTCCTCGTCTACAAGCGCGGCGGTTACGTCTGTGCCGTCACCCTCCCCAAGAAGCCCGGCACCAGGCGGCAGATGTCCGTCAGTGTGCAGGCGCGCGGCGGCCGGCCGGTCGTGGACTCGGGGAAGTACGCCTACCGGGCGGGGCCGGTGACCGTGCACGCCGGGAAACGCTGCGTGTGGGTGCGGGGCACGGTGTCCCGGGGCTCGGTCAGCTCCGGCTGGATCCTCTGCTGAAGCGGCCGCCGGGCCGCCCCCGGCTGCTCGCGGCTGCTCCCGGCCGCTCCCGGCGGCCATTTCCTCGTCTCCCCTGGTGTGCGGGTGTCCCGCTCCGATAGCTTCCGGCGCACATCTGTTTCACAGGGAGGGTGCATGCGCAAGGCGCTCAGATGGCTGCTGGCGCTCGTGGTGCTCGTGGGTACCGTCAGCACGGCGGGCGCGGCCACCGCCGCCGAGCCGAAGGCCGTCGACATCAAGGACCGGCTGCTGTCCATACCGGGCATGAGCCTCATCGAGGAGAAGCCGTACACCGGTTACCGCTTCTTCGTCCTCAACTACACCCAGCCGGTCGACCACCGGCGCCCGTCCAAGGGCACGTTCCAGCAGCGGATCACCGTGCTGCACAAGGACGTGTCCCGCCCGACGGTCTTCTACACCGGCGGCTACAACGTCTCCACCAACCCCAGCCGCCGTGAGCCGACCCAGATCGTGGACGGCAACCAGGTCTCCATGGAGTACCGCTACTTCACCCCGTCCCGGCCCGCGCCGGCCGACTGGTCCAAGCTGGACATCTGGCAGGCCGCCAGCGACCAGCACCGCATCTTCGAGGCGCTCAAGCCCCTCTACCCCGAGAACTGGATCTCCACCGGCGGCTCCAAGGGCGGCATGACCGCCACCTACTACGAGCGGTTCTACCCGCGTGACATGGACGGCGTCGTCGCCTACGTCGCCCCCAACGACGTGGTGAACCGCGAGGACTCGGCCTACGACCGCTTCTTCGCCCGGGTCGGCACCGAGGAGTGCCGCGACCGGCTGAACGGGGTGCAGCGCGAGGCACTGGTGCGCCGGGCACCGCTGGAGAAGAAGTACGCGGCGTACGCGGCCGAGAACGGCTACACCTTCGACACCATCGGCAGCCTGGACCGCGCGTACGAGGCCGTCGTCCTCGACTACGTCTGGGGCTTCTGGCAGTACAGCACCCTGGAGGACTGCGCCGGCATCCCGGCCGACGCCGAGAACGCCACCGACGACGTCATCTGGGACTCCGTCGACACCGTCTCCGGCTTCTCCGCCTACACCGACCAGGGCCTGGAGACCTACACGCCGTACTACTACCAGGCGGGTACGCAGCTGGGCGCTCCCACGATCCACTTCCCGCACATCGAGCGGAAGTACATCCGCTACGGCTACCAGCCGCCGCGCAACTTCGTGCCCCGGACGATCCCGATGGCGTTCGAGCCGTGGGCGATGCGGGACGTCGACACCTGGGTGAGGAACAACGCCCGTCAGATGCTGTTCGTGTACGGCGAGAACGACCCGTGGGGCGCCGAGCCCTTCCGCCTCGGCCGCGGCGCGCGGGACTCCTACGTCCTCACCGCGCCCGGCATGAACCACGGCGCCAACGTCGCCGGCCTGGTGCCCGAGCAGAAGGCCCTCGCCACGGCCCGCATCCTGGACTGGGCGGGCGTCGCCTCCGCCAAGGTGCAGGAGAACCCGGCGGCGGCCAGGCCGCTGGCGTCGTTCGACGCCAAGCTGGACCGGCGGGACGTGGAGCGCGAGCAGGCACTGCGCCCGTAACCGGGCCGACAGCCGGTCCTTCCGTCCGCACGCGTGCCCGGCCGCTGCTGAGAAGCTCACAGCGGCCGGGCACAGCCCACCGGCCGTTCGCCGCCGATGCGGACGTACAGTCCGGTCGCGGCGGGGCAGTCCGCCCGGTCGGTGACCGCCTCGACCACCTTGAACTGCGGCTTCCGCTCGCCCTTTCCGTCGCACGCGGCCTCGCGGACCTTGCCGTCCCCGGCGTCGCGCACGCAGTCGCCGACGATGGTGCGCGGGCCGCCTCCGCCGCCGGGGTCGCCGGGGTGCGGGGGTTGCAGCCTGCGCATGCAGGCGTAGCCCCGCGGCACGGCGCCGTCGCCGTCCTCGTCGCCGGAGGGCCGCTGCTCGCTGATGTGCAGGACGAAGTCGGTGGTCGCCGGGCACGGCGGCCCGTCGCCCGCCCGGCCGTCCTCCCGGGCCACGACCCGCGCCGCCGCCCGCTCGCTGTCGCACGGCACCTCGGTGGAACCGACCGTGCCGAACGAGCTGCACTCGTCGAGCGCCAGGAACACCGCCCCGTACCCGGACGGCCGGACGGTCGTCGAGGCCGGCGCCCTCTGCCCGCCGAGCCGCCCCTCCCCGCCCCCGTCCGCCGCCCCGGACGGGCCGCGGCAGCCCGTCAGCAGCGTCGCGGCGCACAGCGCCGACAGCGCGCAGAGCGCCCCCGCGGCCCATCTCTCACGCATCGCCGTCCCCCCGGATCCCCGGTCCAGCGTGACCCGCCGCGGCGGGCGCACGCCAGACGCGCGGGGTGCATTGCGCTCGGGTGACGGAAGCGCCCCCGGCGCGTGGCGTAGGGCGCGCTACGTCCTACGACCGGTACGACAGCCCGTGCCCGAGGGGGAAGAGCACCGTCGCCGGATCGTCCGCCCGCACCACCGGCACCGGCAGCTTCCCGCGCGGCCGTACCCGCCCCGCGATCACCCGGGCCGCCGCCCGCACCTCGACGTCGGTCCAGGAGTAGGCCGCCAGGAAGGCGGGGACGCCGGGGAGCTGGGCCACGTCGTACGGATTGCGGATGGCGACCGCGACCACCGGTTTCCCGGTCGCCAGCAGCCGCGTGACGAGCGTCCGCTGGCTGCTGCCCGCCGTGACGTTGTAGGTGGCGACGACCACCGCGTCGGCGTCCCCGGCCGCCGCGACCGCGCGGTCGATGACGGCGGCGGAGGGCGCGGTGCCCGTGGACAGGGCGGTGGCCGTGAAGCCCAGTTTCGTCAGCGCGTCCGCGAGGACGCCCGTGGGCGGGCCGGTCGTGCCCGACGGCGAGGCGGGGTCGGCACCGACGACGAGCAGCCTGCGGTGTTCGGACCGGGACAGCGGCAGCAGCCGCCCCTCGTTGACCAGCACGGTGGTGGTCCGCTCGGCGATCCGGTCGGCCGCGGCCAGGTGCGTCCGGGTGCCGACGGTGCGGTCGACGTCCCGACGGCTGGTGTAGGCGTCGCGGAACAGCCCCAGCTTCGCCTTCAGCCGCAGCACGCGCAGGATCGATTCGTCGAGCCGCGCCTCGGTGAGTTCACCCTCGCGTACGGCCGTCAGCACGGCGTTCCAGGCGAGGCCCAGGTTCGGCGGGTTGAGCAGCTGGTCGACGCCCGCCTTCAGCGCCAGCACCGGTACGCGTGCGTCGCCGTACTTGGACCGTACGCCCTCCATGCCGAGGGAGTCGGTGACCACGACCCCGTCGTAGCCGAGCTCCTCGCGGAGGATGCCGGTGAGGATGGGGTGCGAGAGGGTGGCCGGGTCACCGGAGCCGTCCAGCGCGGGGACCATGAGGTGGGCGGTCATGATCGCGTCGATGCCGGCCTCGATGGCCGCGCGGAAGGGCGGCGCGTCCAGCTTCTCCCACTGCTCGCGGCTGTGCGTGATGACCGGGAGACCGGTGTGGCTGTCGGTGGCGGTGTCCCCGTGCCCGGGGAAGTGCTTGGCGCACGCGGCGACCCCGGACCGCTGGTATCCCGCCACCTCGGCGGCGACCATCCCCGCCACTGCCTGCGGATCGGCGCCGAAGGAACGGACGCCGATCACCGGGTTGGCCGGATTGACGTTGACGTCGGCCACGGGGGCGTAGTCCTGGCGGATGCCCATCGCGCGCAGTTCGGCGCCCGCGATCCGGCCGAGCGTGCGGGCGTCGGACCGCGATCCGCCGGCGCCCACGGCCATCGCGCCGGGGAACAGGGTGGCCGGTTCGCCCACGCGAGCCACGATCCCGTACTCCTGGTCGGTGGAGATGAGGACCGGCAGGCCGCGCGGCAGCTCCAGGGACGCCTTCTGGATGCCGTTGGACAGGTCCGCGATCTGGTGCGGGTCGCGGGTGTTGTGCGCCCAGGCGAAGTAGATGATGCCGCCGACCCGGTACTTGGCGATTGCCTCGGCCGCGGTGCGGACGCCGATCTCCTTGAGGTTGGCGTCGATGTCGGCCTGGTCGGGGGCGGTGGCGGAGTGGCCGTAGACCCGCGTGACGAAGAGCTGGCCGACCTTCTCCTCGAGCGTCATGCGGGAGATGAGGGCACGGAGCTTGTCGTCGTCGGGCCCGCGGGCGTCGGCGTACGCGGTGCCGCCACCGGCCGCCAGGGCCGCGGTGACGACCGCGGTGGCGGTGAGGACGGTACGTCTGGAGGGCTGTGCGGTGCTTCCCGGTCCGGCCGTGCTGCTGTGGTGCACGTGCGCTCCTTCCGGAGTGATCCGCTGGGGAATCGCTGGAGAGCTGCTGAAGGAAACTTCCAAGGAGTCACCAATATCCGGGAAGTTTCTGCCAGTCAAGGGAGCGCACAGGAGTCACCCGAAGCCGGGGCGAGGAGGCCGGAGGGGCCGCCGTCGGCGCTGGGAGGGGGGGGCGCACCGACGGCGGCGCGCTGCCGGCCGGGGTGCGGCGGAGAGGGTGGTCAGCGATCGCAGCCAGCAGCGAGGCCGACACCGCACCGCTCGGACGCATCCGGCAGCGTGCGGGTTGGACGAACGCGGCCCGGCCGGGGTTCCCGGCCGGACAGGGGAAACCCCAAGTCGGTACGGCCGGGGCCGCCGTGACCGGTGGGGCGACGCCGGGCGGCGAACAGGGGTGGGTGC
>NZ_JAGMUE010000111.1:0-11844 GCF_019049165.1 Streptomyces sp. AC627_RSS907 | reverse complement strand
CCCGGCCCGCGTCTTCGTCCCGCCGCGGGGGGGGGGGACCGTCACCTGGCCCACTCGGAGTCACCCCCGGCGTGGGCGTGTGCGCGCGCTGCCCGCCGTCTTCCTCGTGGGCCGGCCCCGGACACCGGACGCGACGCCGGCCGGGCCGGAATTCGCTGGACGGCCCCCCGTACCGGCGGAAGAATCCGTCCGGTGACGTTCACTCTGCGGGGCCCGGTGCTGGAAGGCACACGGGTACGACTGGAGCCGCTGGGCCACCGGCACGCGGCCGACCTGGCGGTGGCGGCCGAGGAGGACCGCGACACCTACGCCTTCACATGGGTGCCGACGGCCGACGAGGTCGGCGCCTACATCGACGCCCAGTTGGCGCGGGCGGCCACGGGACGGCTGGCGCCGTACGCCCAGGTGTCCCTCGCCACCGGGCGGGCGGTCGGCGCCACCGCCTACTGGGAACCCCGGTCCTGGCGGACGGACGACGCCCTCGACGCGATCGAGGTCGGCTTCACCTGGCTGGCCCGCTCGTCCCAGGGCACGGGCCTGAACGCGGAGGCCAAACTGCTCCTGTTCCGCCACGCCTTCGAGGTCTGGCACGTGTCCCGGGTCGACCTCAAGACCGACGCCCGCAACAAACGTTCCCGCGCCGCGATCGAGTCGGCCGGGGCGCGCTTGGAGGGCGTCCTGCGCAACTGGTCCCGCTCCTGGGCGCCGGGCGAGGAGGGCCGGCTGCGCGACTCCGCGATCTACTCGATCACGGGGGCGGAATGGCCGCGGTGCCGGGAGCGGCTGGAGCGGCGGGTGCGGTCCGCGGCGGCCCCGCGCACACCCACGCCGGCACCCACCCCGCTCACGCCGCGTCGCTGAGCAGCCGGGCGAGGTGCTCGCGCCCCGCGTCCAGCAACTCGGGCAACGGGGCGGCCGACTCGTACCACCGCTTCTCGTACTCCCAGCACAGCCAGCCGTCCCAGCCGTGACGGGAGAGGACGTCCACCACCTCGGTGAGCGGCAGTACCCCGGCGCCCAGCGGCAGCGGAGTGGTGTCCTCGGCGGAGGCGATGTCCTTGACCTGGACGTAGCCGAGGTGCGGGGAGAGGGCCAGGTAGCTGTCCGCGGGCTGCTCGCCGCCCAGCCAGGTGTGCATCACGTCCCACAGGGCGCCGACCTGACGGTGCCCGACCAGGCCGAGGACGCGCATCGCGTCGGCGCCGGTGCGGTGCGAGTCGTGGGTCTCCAACAGGATGCGCACCCCCAGGTCGGCGGCGTACTCGGCGGCCGTGCCCAGCCGCCGGGCGGCCGTCGCGTCGGCCTCCTCGGGGCTCTGCCCGTCACCGCCGCCGGGGAAGACCCGGACGTACGGGGCGCCCAGGTCGCGGGCCAGGTCGAGCAGGGTGCGGATCTCGGTGACGACGGCCTCGTCGTCACCCGGCGCGGCGACCCGCGCGTACCCCGCCAGGCCCAGCAGCCCGACGCCCGCCTCCTTGAACCCGGCCGCCACCGCGGCCCGTTCGTCCGGGGTCAGTCCTGGATGCACCGGTTCCTCGGGGTGGGTGCGCAACTCGACACCGTGGTAGCCGTGGGCGGTCGCGAGCCCCAGGACGTCGTTCAGGGGCAGGCCGGGGACACCGAGGGTGGAGAACGCCAGCTTCATGCCCCCGGAGCGTACCCGCCCCGCCGCACCGCACTCCTCCTCGCGGGCGACAGCGCGTCGCGGCACTCGATGCCGGGTCGGTGCACCCGGCCCGTCCGGCGTCCGAGGACGGGGCCGTCAGGCCGAAAGCGGGGCCCTGCGGGCGGCAACCCCCGGGCCCCCGCGGGCGGCAGCCCCCGGCGAGGCCCGGCGGGGGGACGCCCCGGGCCCCCGCAGGCGGCAACCCTCGGGCCCCCGCGGGCGGCAGCCCCCGGCGAGGCCCGGCGGGGGACGCCCCCGGGCCCCCGCAGGCGGCAACCCCCGGGCCCCCGCAGGCGGCAACCCTCGGGCCCCCGCAGGCGGCAGCCCCCGGCGAGGCCCGGCGAGGGGACCCCCCGGGCCCCCGCAGGCGGCAACCCCCGGGCCCCCGTAGGCGGCAGCCCCCGGCGAGGCCCGGCGGGGGGACGGCAGCCTCCCGGCGAGGCCCGCACCAACGCCGGGCACCGTGAAACCGACGGCAGCTACCCCCGAGGAACCCCGGAGGACCCCCGTACCATCAACTCCCCCCGCACGGTCGCGATCCCCCCGGGCGGCGCGTCCTCCCGCCCCATCGCGATGCGCCCCGCCCGCGCCCCCGCCTCCGCGAGCGGCAGCCGGACCGTCGTCAGCGCGGGCACCGCGTCGATGCTGAACGGCAGGTCGTCGAAGCCGGCCACCGAGACGTCGTCCGGAATCCGCAGCCCGGAGTCGCGCAGCGCCGCGCACGCCCCCAGCGCGACGGTGTCGTTCGCGGCGACGACCGCCGTCAGGTCCGGGTCCCGGCGCAGCAGCTCCAGCGTGGCGTCGTAGCCGGACTGCCGGTCGTAGCGGCCGTGGACCGTCCAGCGGGGGTCCTCCTCGATGCCGTGCGCGGCGAGCGCGGCGCGGTGACCCTCCAGCCGGTGGCGCGTGGTCGTGCGCTCCTCGGGGCCCGCGATGTAGCCGAGCCGCCGGTGGCCGAGCCCGATCAGGTGCTCGGTCAGCCGCCGGCCGCCCCCGCGGTTGTCGAAGGTCAGCGCGATCGCCCCGGTGTCCGGCGCCGGCGGGCGCCCGCACAGCACGACCCGCGTCCCGGCCTCCCCGAGCTTGCGCAGCTTCGCCGCCACGGCCGCCTGGTGCGCCCCGTACTCCATCGCCCCGCCGGTCAGTACGACGGCCGCCGCCCGCTGCCGTTGCAGCAGCGTGAGGTAGGTCAGTTCGCGCTCGGGGACGCCGCCGGTGTTGCAGACCACGGCGAGTCTCTCGCCGCCCGCTCTGCCGCCCGGCCCCCCGATCTCGGACTGGACGGCACCGGCCATGATGCCGAAGAAGGGGTCGGCGATGTCGTTGACCAGGATGCCCACCAGGTCGGAGGTCGCCGCCGCCAGCGCGCTCGCGGGGCCGTTGAGCACGTAGTCCAGCTCGTCGACCGCCTTCAGCACCCGGTCCCGGGTGGAGGCGGCCACGGGGTAGTTCCCGTTCAGCACGCGCGACACCGTCGCGGGGGAGACCTGGGCGCGGGCCGCCACATCCGCCAGGGTCACCGTCATGTCCTCGTCCTCCGCATCGCGCCTGTGCCGAACGCCGTCCCGGGTGACCTTACGGCCACCACCCGCCGCCGTTCGCTCCGTCGAACAACTCACCCGCATCGCGGTCTTGTCCGGACCACCGTCCACAGGCTAGCTTCGTTCTACATAGAAAGCGCTTGCTGTAGGGCCCGCCGTACCGCCCGCCGTACCGCTCGCCGCATCACTCGTCCATCACTCGCTGTATCGCTCGCTGCATCACTCGCTGTATCGCTCGTACGAAGGGAATGACGTGACACGCAAGACGGTGCGTATCGCCATGAACGGTGTGACCGGGCGCATGGGCTACCGCCAGCACCTCGTCCGCTCCATCCTGGCCCTCCGCGACCAGGGCGGCCTCGATCTCGGCGACGGCACCGTGCTGTGGCCGGAGCCGGTCCTGCTCGGCCGCCGCGAGCACGCGCTCAGGGCGCTCGCCGAGCGGCACGGCCTGGAGCACGTCTCGACGGACGTGGACGCGGTCCTCGCCGACGACAGCGTCGAGATCTACTTCGACGCCCAGGTGACCTCGGCCCGCGAGGAGGCGATCAAGAAGGCGATCGCCGCGGGCAAGCACGTCTACACCGAGAAGCCGACGGCGACCGGCCTGGACGGCGCCCTGGAACTCGCCCGCCTCGCGCACGACGCCGGCATCAAGCACGGCGTCGTGCAGGACAAGCTCTTCCTCCCGGGCCTGCTCAAGCTCAAGCGCCTCATCGACGGCGGCTTCTTCGGCCGCGTCCTGTCCGTGCGCGGCGAGTTCGGCTACTGGGTCTTCGAGGGCGACTGGCAGGAGGCCCAGCGCCCTTCCTGGAACTACCGCGCCGAGGACGGCGGCGGCATCGTCGTCGACATGTTCCCGCACTGGGAGTACGTGCTGCACGAGCTGTTCGGCCGCGTGAAGTCCGTCCAGGCCCTCACCGCCACCCACATCCCGCAGCGCTGGGACGAGAACGGCAAGCCCTACGACGCCACCGCCGACGACGCGGCGTACGGCGTCTTCGAGCTGGACGGCGGCGCGATCGCCCAGATCAACTCCTCCTGGGCCGTCCGCGTCAACCGCGACGAACTCGTCGAGTTCCAGGTCGACGGCACCGAGGGCTCCGCGGTCGCCGGCCTGCGCAACTGCCGCGTCCAGCACCGCTCCGCCACCCCCAAGCCGGTCTGGAACCCGGACATCCCCGCCACCGAGGTCTTCCGCGACCAGTGGCAGGAGGTCCCGGACAACGGCGACTTCGACAACGGCTTCAAGGCCCAGTGGGAGCTGTTCCTGCGCCACGTCTACGCCGACGCCCCCTACCACTGGGACCTGCTGGCCGGCGCCCGCGGCGTCCAGCTCGCCGAGCTGGGGCTGAGGTCCTCCGCCGAGGGCCGCCGCCTCGACGTACCGGAGATCGCGCTGTGACCCTCCACCTCCCCGACGCGAACGGCGCCCTGCGCGCCTACGCACCACGCACCGAACCCCTCGCCGTCACCAGGGGAGCCCCGGCAAGCGCTTTCACCTCCCGTACGGTCTTCTCGGCCGCGCACGTCGTCGCCGACCCGTACGCGGACACCACCCCCGACGGACCCGCCGCCGTCGACTGGGACGCCACCCTCGCCTTCCGCCGCCACCTGTGGTCCCACGGGCTCGGCGTCGCCGAGGCGATGGACACCGCCCAGCGCGGCATGGGCCTGGACTGGGCGGGCGCGGCCGAACTGATCCGCAGGTCCGCCGCCGAGGCGAAGGCGGTCGGCGGCCGCATCGCCTGCGGCGTCGGCACCGACCAGCTCGCCGGCGGCACCCCCGCCGAGGTCCGCGCCGCCTACGAGGAACAGCTCGCCGTCGTCGAGGAGTCGGGCGCCCAGGCCATCCTGATGGCCTCCCGCGCCCTCGCCGCGACGGCCAAGGGTCCCGAGGACTACCTGGAGGTCTACGGCCACCTGCTCCGCCAGGCCGCCGAACCGGTGATCCTGCACTGGCTCGGCCCGATGTTCGACCCGGCGCTGCAGGGCTACTGGGGCTCACCCGACCTCGACGCGGCGACGGACACCTTCCTGGAGGTCATCGCCGCCCACCCCGACAAGGTCGACGGCATCAAGGTCTCCCTCCTGGACGCCCAGCGCGAGATCGACCTGCGCCGCCGCCTCCCGCGGGGCGTGCGCTGCTACACCGGCGACGACTTCCACTACCCCGAGCTGATCGCCGGCGACGAGCAGGGCTTCAGCCACGCCCTGCTCGGCATCTTCGACCCGCTGGGCCCGCTGGCGGCCGAGGCGGTCCGCGTCCTCGACACCGGGAACACGGAGGGTTTCCGCGCCCTCCTCGACCCCACCGTCGAACTCTCCCGCCACCTCTTCCAGGCCCCGACCCGCTTCTACAAGACGGGCGTGGTCTTCCTGGCCTGGCTGGCGGGTCACCAGAGCCACTTCACGATGGTCGGCGGCCTCCAGTCGGCCCGCTCCCTGCCGCACTTCGCGCGGGCCTACGAACTCGCCGACGGCCTGGGGCTCTTCCCCGACCCGGAACTGGCCGAGGAACGCATGAGGAACCTGCTCGCGCTGTACGGGGTGAACCGATGAACGACCCGCTGTCCCGTTTCTCCGTCAACCAGATGACCGTGAAGCAGCTGTCGCTGCCGGAACTGGTCGACGCCTGCCGGGAGCTGGGCGTCGGGGGAGTCGGACTCTGGCGTGAGCCGGTGCGGAAGTACGGCGTGGAGGCCGCCGCCAAGCTCGTGCGGGACGCGGGCCTGACCGTCACCACCCTGTGCCGGGGCGGCTTCCTCACGGCGACCGACCCCGTCGAGCGGGCCGAGGCGATGGGCGACAACCACGCCGCGATCGACGAGGCCGCCACCCTCGGCACGGACACGCTGGTGCTGGTCTCCGGCGGACTCCCCTTCGACAGCAAGGACCTTCGCGGGGCCCGTGAGCGCATCGCGGACGCCCTCGCCGTGCTCGGTCCCTACGCGGCCGAGCGCGGTGTCCGCCTCGCCATCGAGCCGCTGCACCCCATGTTCGCCTCCGACCGCTGCGTGGTCTCCACCCTCGCCCAGGCCCTCGACATCGCCGAGCGCTTCCCCGCGCACCAGGTCGGTGTCACGGTCGACACGTACCACATCTGGTGGGACGACCGGGCGCCGCAGCAGATCGCCCGGGCCGGCGCGGGCGGGCGCATCCACACCTTCCAGCTCGCCGACTGGACGACCCCGCTGCCCGAGGGTGTCCTCAACGGCCGCGGTCAGATCGGGGACGGCGCGATCGACATGCGGGAGTGGAAGGGGTACGTGGACGCGGCCGGGTACACCGGCGCCATCGAGGTCGAGCTGTTCAACGAGGCGCTGTGGGCGCGGGACGGGCGTGAGGTGCTCGCCGAGACGACGGCACGGTTCGCGGCCCACGTGGGTGACGCGGGGGAGACGGGGACGGAGGAGTAGGCCCCGGCGCCCCGTGCGGCAGGGGAGTCCCGAGGGGGCCCGGGCGTCGTTCGGGCCCCCTCGGAGCGTTCCCGGCACGCTCTCGGCCGTCAGAAGAAGACCCCGCACCGCAGCAGCACGTTCGCGTACGGCCGGGCCTCCCCGGTACGGACCACGAGCCGTGCTCCCGCGGACAGTTCCTTGAGGCGTGCGTGCGGGACCAGGTCCAGGGCGGGGAAGTACCCGCGGAGCAGCGCGGCGGCCTCCGCGTTGGCCTCCCGGACCTCCGTCGCCGCCGTCGCCCCCTCGACCACCAGCTCGGCGAGCAGGCCGTCCACCACCTCCGCGAAGGAGGGCACCCCGGCGCGGAAGGCCAGGTCGACGACGCGCGGACCGTCCGGGATCGGCATGCCCGCATCGCACACCAGGACCCCGTCGCCGTGGCCGAGTTCGGCCAGGGCCGCGGACAGATGGCGGTTGAGTATCCCGGCCTTCTTCACAGCGCTTCCCCCGTCACGGCTTCCCCTGTCATGGCTGCCCGTGTCACGGCTTCCCGTGTCATGGCTTCCCGCGTCACGGCGTCCCCCGTCACGGCTTCCTGCTGCACGGTCCCCTCGCTCACAGCGCCTCGGCCTCCGCCGCCGTCGGGTACGACGCCTGCGCCCCCGCCTTCGTGACGGCAGCCGCGCCCACCCGGGCCGCGTACGCCGCCGCCTCGGCGAGCGACTCCCCCGTGCCGAGCCGCCAGGCCAGCGCCGCGGTGAACGCGTCGCCCGCGCCGGTCGTGTCCACCGCGTCCACCTTCACGGACGGGACGTGGGAGACACCCCCGGCGGCCGACGCCACCAGCGCGCCCTCGGCGCCCAGGGTCACGACCACCGAGCGCGGCCCCTTGGCCAGCAGGATGCGGGCCCAGTCCTCGGGGCGCTCGCTCACGCAGGAGTCGCCGAGGATCACCTTCGCCTCGTGCTCGTTGACGATCAGCGGATCGCAGGCCGCCAGCACCTCCGGGGGGAGCGGACGCGGCGGTGACGGGTTCAGCACGAAGCGGCTGTCCGGCGCCAGACTCCGGACCACCTCCACGACCGTCTCCAGCGGGATCTCCAACTGCGCGGAGACCACGCGGGAGGCGTGGAAGAGGCTCGCGGCGGGGCGGATGTCGCCGGGTGCCAGGCGGCCGTTGGCGCCCGGTGAGACCACGATGCTGTTGTCCCCGGACGGGTCGACGGTGATCAGCGCGACGCCGGTCGGGGCGCCGCCCACCAGGACGCCGACCGTGTCGACGCCGGCCGCCCGCTGCGAGTCCAGCAGCAGCCGGCCGTACTCGTCGTCGCCGACCCGGGCCAGCAGGGCCGTACGCGCGCCGAGCCGGGCGGCGGCCACCGCCTGGTTCGCCCCCTTGCCGCCCGGGTGGACGGCCAGGTCGGAGCCGAGCACCGTCTCGCCGGCACCCGGCCGCCGCTCGACGCCGATCACGAGGTCGGCGTTGGCCGACCCCACGACCAGGAGGTCGTAGTCGTACATGAATCGCTCCCCGATCCGAGTGATCCGAGTGAACCCGAGTGAACCCGAGTGGATCCGAAGGAATCCCGGTGGATCCGAAGGAATCCCAGTGATTCCGGTGATTCCAGTGAATCCCAGCGCGTCCAAGCGGGTTCGAGTGAATCCGAGTGAGGGGCGGGCGGTCGCCGTGACCGCCCGCCCGTGTTGCTTCCGTGCGCCCGCGTCAGCCCTCGAAGCCGGCCACGTTCTCCTTGGTGACCACCTTCACCGGCACCTTCACCGTCGTCTCCACCTTCTCGTCCTCGGCCGCCCGGAGCGCGTTCTGTACGGCGATCCTGCCCAGTTCCCTCGGCTGCTGCGCCACGGACGCGTACAACGTGCCGCCCCGCACCGCCTTCAGCCCGTCCGGGGTGCCGTCGAAGCCGACGACCTGGACCGACGTGCCGGCCTTGGAACCGAGCGCCTTGATCGCGCCGAGCGCCATCTCGTCGTTCTCCGCGAAGACCCCGTCGACGTCGGGGTGCGCCTGGAGCAGGTTCGTCATCACGTCCAGGCCCTTGGTGCGGTCGAAGTCCGCGGGCTGCCTGGCGATGACCTTGATGCCCGGGTAGGCCTTGAGACCGGCCGCGAAGCCCGCCCCGCGCTCGCGGCTGGCGGAGGTGCCGGCCTGGCCCTGGAGGATGACGATCGTGCCCTTGCCGCCGAGCTTCTCGGCGAGCGCCCTGGCGCCCAGTTCGCCGCCCTCGACGTTGTCGGAGGCGACCAGCGCGGCCGTGTCCGCCTTGTTGACGCCGCGGTCCACCGCGATGACGGGGATGTCGGCCTTGTTCGCCGAGCGGACGGAGGGGCCCGCCGCGTCGGAGTCCACCGGGTTGACGATGACCGAGGACAGGTCCCCGCTGACGAAGTTCTGCAGCTGGTTGGCCTGCTGCGAGGCGTCGTTCTGCGCGTCGGTGACCGTCAGGTCCACGCCCAGCTTCTTCGCCTGCTCCTCGGCACCCGCCCGGATCTGCACGAAGAACGGGTTGTTGAGCGTCGACAGCGACAGCCCGATCTTCTGGGTCTTCCCGTCCGAGGAGCCGTTGTGCAGCAGCGAGGTCGCGCCGACGACGGCCACCGCGACGGCCGCCGCGATCACGTACGTCAACGCCTGCTTGCCCTTGCCGCCCCCGCCGGCCCCGGCCGCGGGCGTGGTCGCCCCCGCCTTGCGGCGCAGGGTGTCCAGCAGCACCGCCAGCGCGATGACCACACCGATGACGACCTGCTGCCAGAACGCGGAGACGGACAGCAGGTTGAGCCCGTTGCGCAGCACCGCGAGGATCAGCGCGCCGATCAGCGTGCCCGAGGCCTTGCCGGTGCCGCCGGCCAGCGAGGCTCCGCCGATGACGACGGCGGCGATGGCGTCCAGCTCGTAGCCCTGCGCGGCCTGCGGCTGCGCGGAGGACAGCCGCGAGGCGAGCACGATGCCCGCGGCGGCGGCGAACAGCCCGGAGAACGCGTAGATGGCGAGCTTCTGCCGCTTGACCCGCAGACCGGACAGCCGCGCGGCCTCCTCGTTGCCGCCGATGGCGTACATGGAACGGCCGATGTAGGTCCGCCCGAGGACGAAGGCCGTGACGAGCCCCATCAGGATCATCACGAGCACCGGTACCGGCAGCCACCCGCCGAGGGTGTCGCCCAGGTGGGAGACGGAGTCGGGGAAGGCGATGGGCGAACCCTGCGAGATGACCAGCGACAGACCGCGCCCCACCGACAGCATGGCCAGCGTCGCGATGAACGGCGGCAGCTTCCCGTACGAGATGAGGAAACCGTTCACCAGACCGCAGGCGATGCCCGTCGCGACGGCCAGCACCACCGCCAGCACGACCGGCATCCCGGCCTCGGTGGCGCTCCACGCCAGCACGGTGGCCGACAGCGCGGCGACAGAGCCGACGGACAGGTCGATGCCCGCGGAGACGATGACGAAGGTGACGCCGAAGGCGAGGATCGCGGTGACGGCGGCCTGGACACCGACGTTCAGCAGGTTGTCGGCGGTCAGGAAGTCCCCGGACAGCGCCGACATGGCGACGACGAGGACGATCAGCGCGGTCAGCGCGCCGTTGTCGAGCAGCAGCCGGCGCAGACCGGCCGTGGCGCCGCCCCGCGCGCCCGGCGTGCTCTTGAGCGTGTCAGTGGCCACGGGAGGCCTCCGTTCCGTTGCTGGGAGGGGTACTTACGGCGAGCGCCATCACGGCGTCCTGGGTGGCCCGGTCGGCGGGCAGCTCGCCCGCGACGCGTCCCTGGGCCATGACCAGCACCCGGTCGCTCATGCCGAGCACCTCGGGCAGGTCGCTGGAGATCATCAGGACGGCGGCGCCGGCGGCGGTGAGTTCGTTGATGAGCTGGTAGATCTCGACCTTGGCGCCGACGTCGATGCCGCGCGTCGGCTCGTCGAGGATCAGCACCCTGGTGTTCGCCAGCAGCCACTTGCCGATGACGACCTTCTGCTGGTTGCCGCCGGACAGGGTGCGCACGTGCTGGCCGAGACCGGCCATCCGCACGCCGAGCTGCCCGGCGATCCGCTCGGCCGCCTCGTGCTGCCCCTTGAGGTCGACGAGCCCCGCGCGGGAGGTGGAGCGGAGGGTGACCAGGCCGAGGTTCTCCTCCACGGAGGCGTCGAGGACGAGCCCCTGCCCCTTGCGGTCCTCGGGCACGAGCCCGATACCGGCCGCCATGGCGGCGTTCACGTCGTGGCGGCGCAGCGGGCTGCCCGCGACGTGCACGGACCCCGCGTCGTACGGGTCCGCCCCGAACACGGCCCGCACGACCTCCGTCCGGCCGGCGCCGACGAGCCCCGCGATGCCGACGACCTCACCGGCGCGCACCTCGAAACCGACGTCGTGGAAGACGCCGTCGCGCGTCAGCCCCTCCACCTTGAGCAACGCCTCGCCGGCGGCGGTGCGTTCGCGCGGGTACTGCTGCTCGATCGACCGCCCGACCATGAGCCGTACGAGCTCGTCCTCGGGCGTCGAGGCGGGCACCTGACCGACACTGCGGCCGTCCCGGATCACGGTGACCCGGTCCCCGAGGGCGGCGATCTCCTCCAGGTGGTGGGTGATGAAGACGATCCCGACGCCGTCCTCGCGCAGCCGCCGCACGATGGCGAACAGCTTCTCGACCTCCTCGGAGGTGAGCACGGCCGTCGGCTCGTCCATGATGAGCACGCGCGCGTCCAGGCTGAGCGCCTTGGCGATCTCCACCATCTGGAGGCGGGCGATGCCGAGTTCCCGCACGCGGGCGCGGGGCGACACGTTCACGCCGACCCGCTCCAGCAGCGCTTCGGCGTCCGCGTCCATCTTCTTCCGGTCGATCATCCCCAGGCGGCGCGGCTGGCGCCCCAGGAAGATGTTCTCGGCGACCGTCAGGTCGGGGACGAGGTTGAACTCCTGGTAGATGGTGGCGATCCCGAGGCGCTCGGAGTCCTGCGCGCCGTGGATGCGCACCTCCTCGCCACCGGCCAGGATCCGCCCGGCGTCGGGTGTGTAGGCGCCGGAGAGCATCTTGATGAGGGTGCTCTTGCCCGCGCCGTTCTCACCGAGGAGCACGTGCACCTCGCCCCGGCGCAGGTCGAAGTCGACGCTGTCGAGCGCGACCACGCCGGGGAAGGTCTTGCGGATGCCCTCGATGCGCAGCAACTCGTCCGGACTGCGGCTGCTCACGGCGTACTCCTTTGTACGGGGGAGGGGGAGGGGGAGGG
>NZ_JAGMUE010001086.1:0-569 GCF_019049165.1 Streptomyces sp. AC627_RSS907 | reverse complement strand
GTCGGGGCCCGCGAGTTGGCTTCACGGGCCGATCCCGCGACGCGGGCGGGGCCCGCACCGGTGGAGGCGGCGTGGACGCGGGCGGGGCCCGCACCGGTGGTAACGGCGTGACGAGCGGAGGCGGCACGGGCGCGCGAGGCGTCGCGAAGGTCAGCGGCTCCCGGGCGATCAGCAGGATCAGGGAAGCGAACAAGGCCGTGGAGGCCGACGGAATGGAGGCGAACGCAGTGGCATCGAGCACCGGTGCGCAGGGCACGGTGGCAACGGGAGCGCTGGCCGGGGCGACCGAGCGCTGGGTCAGCACCGGCGGCGTGCAGTTGTGCGTCGCCGAACTGGGCGACCGTGAGCGGCCGACCGTCGTGTTGGTGCACGGCTTCCCGGACAGCAAGGAGGTGTGGAGCGAGGTCGCGAAGCGGCTGGCCGACCGGTTCCACGTCGTGCTGTACGACCTGCGCGGCTGCGGCCGATCGAGCGCGCCCAAGCCGCTGCGCGGGGGTTACACCCTGGAGAAGCGGAACGACGACTTCCTGGCCGGCGCGGACGCCGTCAGCCCTAACGCGCCGGTGCAC
>NZ_JAGMUE010001085.1:0-571 GCF_019049165.1 Streptomyces sp. AC627_RSS907 | reverse complement strand
CTGATGGGCCAGGCGTACGGCGGCGGCATGGCCGCGGTGGGCGGCCTGGAGGAGAAGGAGGTCCACGACGTCCTGCGGGAGCACGGCTTCGACTCCATCTCCGTGGCCAACCTCAACTCGCCCTCGCAGATCGTCGTCTCCGGCCCGCGCGAGGACGTCGAGCGCGCCAAGGACGCCTTCCAGGCGGCGAACGTCCGCATGTACACCGTCCTCCAGGTCAGCGGCGCCTTCCACTCCCCGTACATGGAGTCCGCGCAGCGCGAGTTCGCCGCGTTCGCCGACGGGTTCGCCATCAAGGCCCCGACCATCCCCGTCATCGCCAACGTCACCGCGCGCCCCTACCGCGCCGACCGGGTCGCCGACACGCTCATCACCCAGATCTCCTCGACCGTCCGGTGGAGCGAGACCATTCGCTACCTGATGGGCAAGGGCGAGGAGGAGTTCCTCCAGGTCGGCCCGGGACACGTGCTGACCAGCCTGACCCGCAGCATCCGCCGCAACGCCGAGCCGCTGATCGTCACCGAGGAGCAGGAGGAGCAGGAGGAGCGGGAGGAGCGGGAGTCCCGACAGT
>NZ_JAGMUE010001084.1:0-696 GCF_019049165.1 Streptomyces sp. AC627_RSS907 | reverse complement strand
GCTCTTCGTCCCCTCGGGAAAGCCCGACCAGCGCAGGTGCGGCGAGCGGTTGCCGCCGCTGAACACCTGGTCGTCCTTCAGCACCCCGCCGTGCGTCACGTCGTCGCTCTGCACGGTGAACGAGGGCACCGCGGGGTGGAAGTCATGGGGGAGCGGGCGCCGGTTCTGCTCGGACACGTCGAATCCTCTCTGCTCGGCTCACGCGACTGTGCGATCACGGCCAGCGTAGCGAGATCGTCCGCCGCGGGCGGGCGCGCGGGCTGCGACGATGTCCCACATGACCGCATCTGAGCCCGGCACCCCCAGCACCGGCCCGCACCGTGCGGAACTCGACCTCGACGGCGTGCGCGACGAGCCGACGTTCCTCGACCGCTGCGCCCGTGACCTGGCCCTCCCCGAGTGGTTCGGCCACAACTGGGACGCCCTCGACGACTGCCTGCGCGACCTGTCCTGGTGGGGGCGGCCCAGCGGCTACGAGATCCGGATACGCGGCTGGCAGCGGTTCCGCGCCGCCGCCCCCGAAACGGCCCACACCGCGGCCGACGTGCTGGCGGACGCCATCGAGCACTGGGCGTCCCGGGACACGCCGCTGACGGTGACTTTCGACGACCAGGAGTAGGCCGGCCCCGGAATCCGGCGCGCACACGACGCGCGGGGCGTGCCCCGACCCGGTCGGCGCACGCCCCGCGCGGCGCC
>NZ_JAGMUE010001083.1:0-583 GCF_019049165.1 Streptomyces sp. AC627_RSS907 | reverse complement strand
ACGGAGCCAACGCCCGCTCACACTCAGCCACCCGCGCCGCGAACACCGGAGACGACTCCAACAACCCCGCGCCCATCCCCACCCACTGCGAACCCTGACCCGGAAACACCAACACCGGGCCGACGCCGGCCGGTGTGGTGGGGCGGCCGGGGTCCACGACGTGGGCGTGGGGCTCGCCGGCGGCCAGGGAGGTGAGGCCGGCGAGGAGGTCGTCGCGGGTTTGGCCGGTCACGACGGCGCGGCGGTCGAGTGTGGCGCGGGTGGTGGTCAGGGACCAGCCCACGTCGGTGGGGGTCAGTTCGGGGTGCGCCGTCAGGCGGGCGATCAGGGCCTGGGCCTGGGCGCGCAGTGCGTCGTCGCTGTGGGCCGAGATCACCCAGGGCACCACGGCGCCCGTGGCCGGCGTCGGGTCGGCCGGGGCGGTCGCGGGGTCGTCGTGGGTGGGCTCGGGGGCCTGTTCCAGGATGAGGTGGGCGTTCGTACCGGAGATGCCGAAGGCGGAGACGCCGGCCCGACGGGGGCGCCCGGGGTGCCAGTCGACGGGCTCGGTCAGCAGGCGTACGCCGCCGCCGCTCCAGTCGAC
>NZ_JAGMUE010001082.1:0-590 GCF_019049165.1 Streptomyces sp. AC627_RSS907 | reverse complement strand
GGCCAGCGCCACGTCCGAGGGGTCACGGGCGATGGCCTCGCGCAGCGCGTCCGGGCTGACCCTGCCGTACGCGTCGACCGGCAGCCACTCCACGCGCGCGCCCTCGTGCGTGGCGAGCCAGTCCACCGCGTCGAGCACGGCGTGGTGCTCGACGGGGCTGGCGAGCAGCCGGGTGCGGGCCGGGTCGGCGGCGCGGCGGGCCCAGTAGAGGCCCTTGACGGCGAGGTTGTCGGCCTCGGTGCCGCCCGCGGTGAACACCACCTCGCTGGGGCGGGCGCCGAGTGCGGCGGCGAGCGACTCGCGGGACTCCTCCACGGTGCGGCGCGCGCGCCGTCCCGCGGCGTGGAGGGAGGAGGCGTTGCCGGTGACGGCGAGCTGGTCGGTCATCGCCCGCACCGCCTCCGGGAGCATCGGAGTGGTGGCGGCGTGGTCGAGGTAGGCCATGATGCGTCGATTCTACGAGCCGGGGCGGCGCGCACGAGAGGCGCGTGGGGGCGCACGGTTCCGGCCCGCGCGGGCGCGTCCGACGGCACGCGAAGTCGCTCCAGGTGAGGCCGGGCGACGGCGCATGTCCTCAGATGCGCCGCCCG
>NZ_JAGMUE010001081.1:0-585 GCF_019049165.1 Streptomyces sp. AC627_RSS907 | reverse complement strand
CCGACGACCCGGCGGTGCGCTGCCCGGACATCACGTTGGCCCGCGGCAAGCTCCAGTGGGAGCCGCGCGTCACCGCGCACGAGGGCCTGCGCCGCACCATCGGCTGGTTCCGTCAGCGACTCGCCGCCTGACCCGGCCGCCGGCCGCCACCCCGGCCGTTGCCCCCCGCCGACCCGACGACACCGTCGCATTCGCCGAAAGGCCCCCGGTCCTATGCGCGTTCTGGGAATCAACGCCCTCTTCCACGACCCCGCAGCAGCCCTCGTCATCGACGGTCACACCGTCGCCGCGGCCGAGGAGGAACGCTTCTCGCGCCGTAAGCACGGCAAGCGCCCCGTGCCGTTCGCGGCCTGGGAGATGCCCGAGCACGCCGCGCGGTGGTGCCTGGCCCAGGCCGGGCTGCGGCCCCAGGATCTGGACGCGGTCGCGTACTCCTTCGACCCCACCCTGGCCCGCCCCGCCGACACCATGGGCCTCGACGACCCGTGGGACCACCTGCGGCTTGCCTACGCGCGGAGGCGCCCGGCTTCCTGCACACCGTGCTGCCCGGGCTCGACCCGGACATCGTGCGCTTCGTCCCGACCC
>NZ_JAGMUE010001080.1:0-564 GCF_019049165.1 Streptomyces sp. AC627_RSS907 | reverse complement strand
AGGCGGACACCGTGCTGTGGGCCCGGCCGCGCCTGTCCCGGGAGAGCGGTCGCCGCTTCCGCCTCGTGGTGGTGCCGCTGGCCCCGTGGGTCTTCGGCGCGTCGTCGATCGCGCTCGCCTATCTGCCCGGCCTGGTACGCGAGGAGCTGGGCGATGACGCGCTGCTGTTCAGCGCGGTGGTCACCGCCCTGACCATGGTCGCCGGCATCCTCGTGCAGCCGCTCGCGCGCCGGGTCAGCCGCCCCGACAAGCCGTACCTGATCGCCACCGCGCTGGGCATCGTGGTCGTCGGACTGGTGCTCGGCGCGATCGCCGCCGCGGACGCGCGCTGGTGGCTGGTCGCGGCGGCGGCGCTCGTACTGGGCGCGGGGTACGGCTGCTGCCTGGTGTACGGCCTGATGGAGGTGCAGCGCATGGCGGGCCCGGAGAACCTGGGCAGGCTGACCGCCGTCTTCCAGGCCATCGCCTACCTCGGCTTCGGCGCGCCGTACCTGCTGGCGGTCGCCGAACACGCGCTGTCCGTGAGCGCGTTGCTGCTGCTGACCGCCGTTCTCGCGGTCCTCA
>NZ_JAGMUE010001079.1:0-621 GCF_019049165.1 Streptomyces sp. AC627_RSS907 | reverse complement strand
TCCTCCACGTGCAGGGCGATGCTCTCCGCCTGCCGGGGCGAGTCGGTGCCCCGGATGTGGGCGGGCATCCGCTCCCAGTGCCCGGCGCAGGCCGGGTTGGCCGGGGCGCCGGGCTGCTCGCGCAGGAACGCCTGTCGCATGCCCTCGCGGGCCCGGTGCAGCAGCACCGCGGTGGCGCCGGTGTTCGCGCCTATCTGGCGGCCGACGGACTCCAGCGGCTGGTCCTCGGCCTCGGCCAGCCACAGCGCCTTCACCCAGCGCTCCGGCAACTGGCCCATGACCCGGGCCAGCAGATCGACGTACGCGACCCGCTGCGCCGGGTCCTGGCCGCTCCCCTGCTCGCCGTACCTGGCCAGGTCGTCCGCCTCGGCCACGGCGGGGTCGCGCGGCACCTCGCGGGCGCCGCGGCCGGCGGTGTCGGAGGACAGGTGGCGCACCGTCGTCGTCAGGTACGCGGACACGTTGTCGATCTGGTGCCCGGTGCGCAGCCGGCGCCAGACGCGGAAGTGCGCCTCGGCCACCAGGTCCTCGGCGACCCAGGGGTTGCCGGTCAGCGTGCGCGCGTAGGCGACGAGGCGGGGGTGCTCGCGTTCGTACAGCCGCGCGTAGGCGTCCGTATCC
>NZ_JAGMUE010001078.1:0-1044 GCF_019049165.1 Streptomyces sp. AC627_RSS907 | reverse complement strand
GAGGAAGTGCACCAGAAGCTATGGACCTCCACCTCACCGGCAAGAAGGCTCTCGTCACCGGCGCCAGCCGCGGCACCGGTCTCGCCATCGCCAAGGCCCTGCTCGCGGAGGGCGTGCGCGTGGCCGGCTGCGCGCGCACCCTCACGCCCGCGCTGAAGGATTCCGGCGCCGTGCCGATCGCGTGCGACGTCACCGCGCCCGACGGGCCGCGCGACCTGGTCGCGGAGGCCGCGGACACGCTCGACGGCCTCGACTTCCTCGTCAACAACGTGGGCGGCAAGGACACCTACAACTCGGGCGGGTTCCTCGCCCTGGACGACGCCGAATGGCAGCGGACGCTGGACCTCAACTTCACCAGCGCCGTGCGCGTCACCCGGGCCGCCCTGCCGCACCTGCTGCGCCAGGGCGGCGTCATCGTCAACATCTCCTCGACGGCGGCCCGCGTCCCGGCGTCCACGACGGTGGACTACGGGGCGGCCAAGGCGGCGCTGAACGCGCTGACCAAGGCGCTGAACGAGGAGTTCGGACCGCAGGGCGTGCGGGCCCTGACCGTCTCGCCCGGTCCGATCAACATCGAGCGCTGGTCCGACCCGGACGGCCCGGCGGCCATCCTGGCCGCGGCGTTCGGCGTCCCGCAGGACGAGTTGGTGGCCCACCTGCCGCAGCGCTTCGGGCTGACGACCGGGCACATCGCGGAGCCGGCCCACATCGGCTCGCTCGTCGCCTTCCTGCTCTCCGGTCAGGCGGCCAGCATGGCCGGGGCCGACGTCCGGGTGGACGACGGGCTGGTCAAGGCCGTCTGACAGCCGCCCCCACCTGTCACCGCGCCCCGCCCCACCGCCGCCGCGACTCGGTCCCACCGGGTCGCGGCGGTCGCGGTGGTGGCGGGGCGCGGACGTCAGGCCCCCACGGTGCCGTCGACGCCCTCGCGCAGGAAGTCGGCGTGCCCGTTGTGCCGGGCGTACTCGTGGATCAGGTGGAGCATGACCAGGCGCAGTGACACGTCCGTGCCCCAACGGGGTTGGTGGCCGGTCACCTCCAGGG
>NZ_JAGMUE010001077.1:0-939 GCF_019049165.1 Streptomyces sp. AC627_RSS907 | reverse complement strand
CCACGGCGGCCGTCCTCGCGTCCCGCTACTACGGCGAACCCGGGCGGGGCATGGACATGGTGGCCATCACCGGCACCAACGGCAAGACCTCGGTCTCGTACATGGTCGAGTCCGTGCTGCGGATCTCCGAGGGGGTGCGGGCCGGCGTGATCGGCACGGCCGGCAGCCGCATCGGTGACGAGCTGATCCCGATGCCCCCCTCGGTGCTGACCACCCCGGAATCGCCCGACCTGCAGTACCTCCTGGGGTGCATGCGCGATCGCGGGGTGGGCACCGTGGTGCTGGAGGCCACGTCCATGGGCCTGCTGACGCACCGGGTCGACCGGACCTTCGTCGACGTCGGCGTCTTCACCAACCTGAGCCAGGACCACCTGGACGACCACGGCACGATGGACAACTACCGGGACGCCAAGCTCCGCCTCTTCCAGGGGCTGTGTCGGCGGGCCGTGGTCAACGCCGACGATCCGGTGGGCGCCCGGATCGGCGCGCTGATGCCCGGCGCGGTGACCACGTACGCCCTGGACGCCGAGGCCGACTACCGGGCCACCGACCTGGTGGTGGACGCCTCGGGCACCCGTTTCACGCTGCACCACGACGGCCGCAAGCACCCGGCCGCGATCCCGACCCCCGGCCGGTTCTCGGTGGCCAACGCGCTGGCGACCGTGGCGGCCTGCCACACCCTGGGGCACGACCTGGCCGGGCTGGTCGCCGCGCTGGAGCGGATGCCGCAGATCCCGGGGCGGTTCGAGCGCGTCACGACATCCGGCGGCGCCTCGGTGATCGTGGACTACGCGCACTCCCCGGACTCGCTGAACAAGGTGCTCGGCACCATCCGTGGCTTCGCCCGGTCCAAGGTCATCACCGTCTTCGGCTGCGGCGGCGACCGGGACACCACCAAGCGGGCCGAGATGGGAACGATCGCCGGCACCCACTCCGACC
>NZ_JAGMUE010000110.1:0-8722 GCF_019049165.1 Streptomyces sp. AC627_RSS907 | reverse complement strand
GGCCGGGGTGGGGGCGTCCGGCTCCCGGCCCGGCGGCGGGGCCGGCTTCGCGTCCGGGGAGGGGTACGGGCCTGCCCCGGCAGCGGGGGCCGAGCCGTTGGCCGCCGCGGTGGGACCCGGCGGGTTCTCCGTGTCCAGGAGCCGTACCGCGTGCCGGCCGAGCTGGGCGACCAGCGCGCCGGGCAGCCAGGGGTCCCGGGAACGGCCCTCGGCGACCGTGTCCCGCGCTCCGGTGCGCTCCAGGACCTCGTCGAGGGCGGGGCGGGCCGCCGGGTCCTTCTTCAGGCAGTCGCGGACCAGGTCGGCGATGCCCTCGGGCACGCCGTCCAGGTCGGGTTCCTCCTGCGCGATGCGGAACATCAGGGCGTGCACGCCGCTGTGGGCGGTGCCGAAGGGCAGGTTGCCCGTGGCGGCGTAGACGAGGACCGAGCCGAGGCAGAAGACGTCGCAGGCCGGTGTGATCGGGTCGCCGCGCACCTGCTCGGGCGCCATGAAGCCGGGCGAGCCGACGAGCGCGCCGGTGCGGGTGAGTCCGCCCTCGGTGACCGTCTCCATGGCCCGCGCGATGCCGAAGTCGATGACCCGGGGCCCGTCGATGGTGATGAGCACGTTGGACGGCTTGAGGTCGCGGTGCACGATCCCGGCGGCGTGGATGTCCTGGAGCGCGTGGGCGAGCCCGGCCGCCAGGGTGCGCACGGAGCGCTCGGGCAGGGCGCCGTGGTCGTGCCCGACGACCTGCTGGAGGCTGGGGCCCGCGACGTACCCGGTGGCGACCCACGGCACGGGGGCCTCGGTGTCGGCGTCCAGCACGGGCGCGGTCCAGTACCCGCCGACCCGCCGGGCGGACGCGACCTCCTGCCGGAACCGCTCCCGGAACTCCTCCAGCGCCGCCAGTTCCTCGCGCACCAGCTTGACGGCGACCATGCGACCCCGGTCCGACCGGGCCAGGTAGACGTGCCCCATGCCGCCCGCACCGAGCCGCCGCAGCAGCCGGTAGGAGCCGATGCTCCCCCAGTGCTGAAAACCCGGGGGGACCCCCGTCGGGTCCCCGTCCCGGAACTCCGCCATGTTGCACCGCCTTCCCCGCACGTGAGCAACAGACCGAGAATAGTTGCGGGGCGACCTCACGGTGAGTCGCGATCGTCTACGGTTCCGTAACAGGCGGGTCACCGAGCTCGCCCAGCGCCTGCGACAGGCGTTCGAGGGCCTGGACGGCCGCCGCGAGCTCCTCCTCGGACCCGAACGCCTCGGTCAGCCGGTCGGCGAAGGCGGCGTGCCCGGGGTCGATGCGGGAGACGGCGGCGAGGCCGGCCTCGGTCGGCGCCAGGAGCTTGGCGCGGCGGTGGGCCGGGTTGGGCCGGTACTCGGCGAGGCCGCGCTCCACCAGCAGGTCGGCGATGCGCTGCACGCTCTGCCGGGTGATGCCCATCGCCCGCGCGACGCCGGAGACGGGCAGCGGCTCGCGCAGCACCGCGCCCAGCACCTGCCACCAGGCGGCGGTGAGTCCGGCGGGGCGGGCCAGTTCCTCGGCGGCCGCGAGGAACTGGCCGTTGAGCCGGAAGACGCCGAGCGCGCTCCGGCTGAACAGGTCCTGCCGTTCGCGGCTCACGCGGCGCCCGCCTTCTCCAGTACGGCGTACGCGGTCGGGTCCGAGTCGTGGAACAGCCGGTACCAGGCGTCCAGCACCTCGCCCTCGTACACCCCGAGCAGGCCGAGGATCTCGCGGGCGAAGGCGACCGGCTCGGTGGGGCCGGCGGTGACCAGGCCGGCGTCGGTGACCGCGTCGGCCTCCACGTACCGCTCACCGCCCGCGTAGCCGGTGGCCGCCAGGTAGAAGGAGACGGCGCTGGTGTGCGCGCGGTCGTCGAGCAGGCCCTCGCGGGCCAGTCCGGCGGTGGCGCCGCAGATCGCGGCGACGGGGACGCCGGCGTCCAGGAAGGCGCGGGCGGTGCGGGCGAAGGGGGCGAGGCCGTCGCCGCCCGTCGCGGCAGCGGCTGGGGTCAGGGTCCACAGGTCGGCGCCCGGGAGGATCAGCAGGGAGCTGTCCTCGGGACGCAGGTCGGCCAGGGCCAGGTCGGGCTGGACGCGCAGGCCGCCGATGCTCGTGACGGGGGCGGTGGTCGGGGCGACGGTGCGGACGGGGTACCCGGCGCGGGCGAGGTGGGCCGTCGCGTGGCCGGTCTCCCAGTCGGCCAGGGTGTCGTACACGGCGAGATGGACGGGCTTGCGGGTGCCGTTCATGACTCCTCCTCGGAGCACGGGGCTAATGACAGAAGGCTGTCATTCCGACAGTTTGCTGTCAATGCGCTTGCTGTCCATGCATCCCGGCTTCGGGCGTCGACAGACTGTCGTGGAACGCCCCCGTCCGCAGACAGGACGCCGATTCCCTTTCCGCATCGCGGACACCTACCCTCGGCCGCATGACCCCTCAGCCCAACCCCCAGGCCGGCGCCGCCGTGAAGGCCGCGGACCGCGCGCACGTCTTCCACTCCTGGTCGGCCCAGGAGCTCATCGACCCGCTCGCCGTCGCCGGCGCCGAGGGGTCGTACTTCTGGGACTACGAAGGGAAGCGCTACCTCGACCTCACCAGCGGGCTCGTCTACACCAACATCGGCTACCAGCACCCCAAGGTCGTCGCGGCGATCCAGGAGCAGGCGGCGCGGATGACGACCTTCGCGCCCGCGTTCGCCGTCGAGGCGCGCTCGGAGGCGGCTCGTCTGATCGCGGAGCGGACACCCGGCGACCTGGACAAGATCTTCTTCACCAACGCCGGCGCGGACGCCGTGGAGCACGCCGTGCGCATGGCGCGGCTGCACACCGGGCGGCCGAAGGTGCTGTCGGCGTACCGCTCGTACCACGGCGGCACGCAGCAGGCGGTCAACCTCACCGGCGACCCGCGCCGCTGGGCCTCCGACAGCGGCACGGCCGGGGTCGTGCACTTCTGGGCTCCCTTCCTGTACCGCTCGCGCTTCTACGCCGAGACCGAGGAGCAGGAGTGCGCGCGGGCGCTGGAGCACCTGGAGACGACGATCGCGTTCGAGGGGCCGGGGACGGTCGCCGCGATCATCCTGGAGACGATCCCGGGCACCGCGGGGATCATGGTGCCGCCGGCCGGTTACCTGGCCGGGGTCCGCGAGATCTGCGACAAGTACGGGATCGTGTTCGTGCTCGACGAGGTCATGGCCGGGTTCGGGCGGACCGGCACGTGGTTCGCCGCCGACCTGTACGGCGTCGTGCCCGACCTGATGACCTTCGCCAAGGGTGTGAACTCGGGCTATGTGCCGCTGGGCGGCGTCGCGATCTCCGCGAGGATCGCCGAGACGTTCGCCGAGCGGCCCTACCCGGGCGGCCTGACCTACTCCGGGCACCCGCTGGCCTGCGCCGCCGCCGTCGCCACGATCGACGTCATGGCGGAGGAAGGCGTCGTCGAGCACGCGGCACGGCTCGGTGCCGAGGTCGTCGGCCCCGCGCTGCGGGAGCTGGCCGAGCGGCACCCGAGCGTGGGCGACGTGCGCGGGGTCGGCATGTTCTGGGCGCTGGAGCTGGTGAGGAACCGGGAGACCCGGGAGCCGCTGGTGCCGTACAACGCGACCGGCCGGGACAACACGCCGATGGCCGCGTTCGCCGCCGCCGCGAAGGCGCACGGTGTGTGGCCGTTCGTGAACATGAACCGCACCCACGTGGTCCCGCCGTGCAACATCTCCGAGGCGGAGCTGAAGGAGGGCCTGGCGGCCCTGGACACGGCACTGTCCGTGGCGGACGAGTACACGGCGTAGGGCCGCCGCCCGCGAGGGGCCGGGCGGAACCGCCGCACCGCGTAAGGTGGCGTGCTCGTACACACGTCCGCGTCCCTGCACGTGGACGTGTCGTGGCACGTGGGCGTGTCGTGGCACGTGGGCGTGTCGTGGACGTGTGGACGAGCACGCCATCCGTACGCGACGAGGAGAACGCCCGACCATGCCCGGCCCCAGCGGCACCGGTGCCGTGACGCGCAGCACCCTGCGGCGGCAGATCGCCGACGCACTCCGCGACGAGGTGCTGGCCGGGCGGCTCCAGCCCGGGCAGGAGTTCACCGTCAAGGAGATCGCCGAGCAGTACGGGGTGTCCGCGACGCCCGTGCGCGAGGCGCTGGTCGACCTGTCCGCCCAGGGACTCCTCGACGCCGACCACCACCGCGGCTTCCGCGTGCACGAGTACTCGGTCGACGACTTCCGCGACATGATCGAGGCCCGCAGCCTCGTCACCGACGGGATGTTCCTCGCCCTCGCCGACGCCCACCGGCGCGGGCCGGACCCCGACGACCCGCGGATCGTCGCCGCCCTCGCCGGAGTCCGGCGGCGCGGCGAGGAGGCGCAGCGCGCCGCCGCGGCCGGGGACCTGACCGTCCTCATCGGCTACGACCTGCGCTACTGGCGGGAGCTGGCCGTCCTGTTCGGCAATCCCCACCTCTCCGACTTCCTGCACCGGCTGCGCGTACAGAGCTGGGTGTGCACGGTGCAGCACCTGCGGCGGCTCAGCGACCTGCGTGGCGAGCTGTGGTCCGGGCACGGCGAACTGGTCGACGCCCTCGTCCGCCGCGACGTGCCGGCCGCGCGCTCGCTCGTCGACGCGTACAACGCGCACTCCCTCGCCCTCATCGAGCGGCTCACCGGGGGATGACCGGTGGACGACAGGCGCATGACCGGTACATGACCGGGTACGGCGGCGGATGACCAACGTCCGGCGTGTCGTGGCCCGGTCCCAGGTGGGTATGGGACCTGCACGAACCGCGCACCGATTACGCTGCCCTGACCACCGTGTTGTGTGAGGAGCCCTCTTTTGGCCTGTGACCTGTGGCTGGTACCGCTCGTCGACGTCTTGTGCCACACGCCGGACAACCCGTTCGCCGAGGAACTCGCGCAATACGACAAGGTGCTCGCCGAGGCCGGGTTGCCGCCGGTGCCGGTGTACCAGTACATGCCGGGGCTCTCCGGCGAGGTCGCCCCGGTGGCCGGTTTCGACTACGCCGCGCTGCACTTCCTGCGCCGGGCGTACCTGCTCCAGGTGTGCGGGTTGCCGGTGACACCGGTGGACGAACTCGGCGGTGACTACGAGCAGTTGCTGGAGATGTTCGAGGCGACGGCCCAGCACTCGCACCTGGTCTGCCACTACGACCACGCCGGCGCGTACGTCCCCGTCGACTTCCCGCACCCGCTCTCCGACGACGAACTCCTGGCGGGCGGCGGCCCCTTGGGCTCCTCGCACGGGCTGCTGCGGGAGTTGGAGACCGTGGCACCCGTGCTCGGGATCGATCCGGCCAACCCCCCACCCGCACCGCAGCCGCCACTCGCCCCGACGGAGCTGGAGGAACCGGCGGTGCCCGCGCCCTACGACGCCAGCCCCTTCGCCCGGGAGCGCCACGTGTGGCTGGGGCTGCACGCGGCGGCCACGCGGAGCCTGGCGCAGGGGTCGATGATCGTCTTCAGCTGAGCGGCGGAGCGGTGGGCGTCCCCAGCCGAGCGCCGGGGCGGGGCCCTGGGGCAGTGGAGCGGGGCTCGGCGGGCCGGCGCCTCCTCCGCCGGACCGGCGGGGCGCTCACCGGATCAGGGAGATCTCCGGAGGCCACAGGACCCCGTCCGCCATCAGCAACGACGGCCCCAGGTGCACGGGGCACACCCGCAGGGGCGCCCGCAGATGCCGGGCGACCTCGAAACGGGCCGGATCGCCGCAGTCCCCCGGGCCGGCCCCGTCACCGTACGGGCCCCGGCAGGAAGCGGCAGGGTCACGGTCGGTCATGCCCCCGATCCCACACCACGCTCCGCACCGGCGCCCGGCGGACGGGGCCGAACGGCAACGGCCGCACCATGGGCGGGACCCGGAGCCGGGCCACAGGGGCGGGAGCAGGCGGGAACCGGGCCACCGGAGGGCGGAACCCGCAGGCCGCGCTACAGGGGCGGGAGCAGGCGGCAGCCGGGCCACCGGAGAGCGGGACCCGCAGGCCGGGCTACAGGAGGGCGGAACCCGCAGGCCGGGCTACAGGGCGTCGGCCACGCCGACGCACTTCCGGTCCTGCGGGAGCCACTTCACGGCGGGGTTCAGCGCGGTCAGGAGACCGCCCACCTCCTCGCGCGGCCCCGTGTACGTGAACTCGGCGGCCGGCGAGCGGCCGTACGTCCGCAGGACGCTCACGCCGTCGCGCTTGAGCCGTTCCTCGTCCAGGACCCAGTCGACCCCGTCGACCGTGACGCAGAGATTGATGTTCGGCATGAGCTCCTCGGCGCCGCAGCGGAACACCGCGGACTGGCCGCCCCAGGCCGCGACCCCCTCGCCGAGGGTCCAGTCGCGCGAGGCGCCGGGGATGTCGTCCGGGAGGCGGGAGAGCACCTTGTCGCAACGGGGATCGTCGGCGTGGGGGGCGGCGGAGACCCGGTGGCTGTCGACGAAGAAGAGCACACCGGCCACGGCGACGACCGCCACGGTCAGCCAGATCCACATCCGGGCGGTGGGCCTGCGGCGCAGGCCGGCGGGCAGGGGGCTCACGGCTGTTCGCCGGGGACGCGTGCGCGCGAGAGCGGTTCGACGCACTGAACGGGCTCGCTCCCGCACAGTCCGAAGGAACGGTTGCTGATCCGCATGGCCTGCTCGCTCCGCCTTGTTCGTCCTGCTGCCGGTGCCCGCCAGCGTATCCGCCCGCCGGCCGGGGCCCCTGGGGAGCCCCGGCCGGGGGGACGACCGCCCGCGGCGGCCGGTGGCCTACGGAGGGTCCACCGAGGTCCACGCAGGCTGCGCGGGCTGGGGAGGACCCTTCTCAGGAGACCTACAGGAACGAGTTGATCTCGATCGTCTCGTCCCGGCCCGGGCCCACGCCGATCGCGGAGATCGGAGCGCCGGACATCTCCTCCAGCGCCTTGACGTACGCCTGGGCGTTCTTCGGCAGGTCGGAGAAGGTCTTCGCCTTGCTGATGTCCTCGTTCCAGCCCGGCAGCATCTCGTAGACCGGCTTCGCGTGGTGGAAGTCGGACTGCGAGTAGGGCAGCTCCTCGACGCGCTTGCCGTCGATCTCGTACGCCACGCAGACCGGGATCTGCTCCCAGCCGGTCAGGACGTCGAGCTTGGTGAGGAAGAAGTCCGTGAGGCCGTTGACCCGGGTCGCGTAGCGGGCGATCACCGCGTCGAACCAGCCGCAGCGGCGGTCGCGGCCCGTGGTCACGCCCCGCTCGCCGCCGATGCGGCGCAGCGCCTCGCCGTCCTCGTCGAACAGCTCGGTCGGGAACGGCCCGGCGCCGACACGGGTCGTGTACGCCTTGAGGATGCCGATGACCCGGCTGATCTTCGTCGGGCCCACGCCGGCGCCGGTGCAGGCGCCGCCCGCGGTCGGGTTCGACGAGGTCACGAAGGGGTACGTGCCGTGGTCGATGTCGAGCAGCGTGCCCTGGCCGCCCTCGAAGAGGACCACCTTGTCGTCGTCGAGGGCCTGGTTGAGGACCAGGACGGTGTCGGCGACGTACGGCGCGAGCTTGTCCGCGTAGCCCAGCAGCTCCTCGACCACCTGGCCGACGGCGATCGCCCGCCGGTTGTAGAGCTTGGTGAGCATCTGGTTCTTGACGTCGAGCGCCGCCTCGACCTTCTGGGTGAGGATCGACTCGTCGTACAGGTCCTGGACCCGGATGCCGACGCGGTTGATCTTGTCGGCGTAGGTCGGGCCGATGCCGCGCCCCGTGGTGCCGATCTTGCGCTTGCCGAGGAAGCGTTCCGTCACCTTGTCGACGGTCACGTTGTACGGCGTGATGATGTGCGCGTTGCCGCTGATCAGGAGCTTGGACGTGTCGACGCCGCGCTCGTTCAGCCCGCTCAGCTCGGAGAACAGGACCGACGGGTCGACGACGACGCCGTTACCGATGACCGGCGTGCAGCCGGGAGACAGGATTCCGGAAGGAAGCAGGTGGAGGGCGTACTTCTGGTCACCCACGACTACCGTGTGGCCGGCGTTGTTGCCGCCCTGGTAGCGCACCACATAGTCGACGGAACCACCGAGCAGGTCCGTCGCCTTTCCCTTGCCTTCGTCACCCCACTGAGCACCGAGCAGCACAAGTGCGGGCACGCGCGTACACCCCTTCCGGGCGGGGCATGTCCATGGTCGAGGGCGTACGCGGAAACCGCGTGCACCGCGACCGTCGTTGGCCGCCAACCGTCGGACCGGATGCCCCGAAATAGACGAAGCCCCTGGCGCAATAGCGCAAGGGGCTCTTGCACAAAGATGCTACCCGAGGAAGCGAGGCATGGCCGAGGTGGCGACTTCCACGACGCCCGATCAGCTCCTGGTGGTCATCGATCCCGTCGCCCGGCGGGCCGACGGGGAGTCCGTCCGGATCGCGAAAGACGTGCTCAGCGCGGGTGCGGCGAGCACGAAGGTGTGCCTGCCGGACGGTCCGGAGGAGTTCGCCCGCGCGCTGCGGCGACGGGGCTCGCGGCGGCCCGTGGTGGTCGGTGACGACCGCGCGCTGCTGCGGGCCGTCACCCTGCTGCACCGGCACCGGGAGCTCGCGGCGTGCGCGTTGTCGGTGGTGCCGGTGGGGCCGGCGCTGGGCCTCACCCGGTCGCTCGGGCTGCCGTCGGGCGCGGTGGCGGCGGCACGGGCGGTGCTGGACGGGGCGGAACGGCGCCTGGACCTGCTCGTCGACGACAGCGACGGGGTGGTGCTGGGGGCGGTGCGGATTCCGCCGGTCGTGGCACGGGAGGGCGG